>DATBZR010000054.1:0-10012 GCA_036513095.1 Candidatus Dormiibacterota bacterium
GGCAGCGGCTCCAGCAGCTTCTCCTTGGTGTAGATGAACTTCTCGCGGCTGGTGTCCGACAGCTCGTACTCAGGGCCCAACACGATCGCCTGCACCGGGCACGCGTCCTCGCAGTAGCCGCAGAAGATGCAGCGCAGCATGTTGATCTCGTACGTCTTCGCGTAGCGCTCACCTGGCGAGACCCGCTTCTCGTCAGTGTTCTCGGCGGCGATCACGAGGATGCAGCCGACCGGGCACGCGGCTGCGCACAGCTCGCATCCGATGCAGCGCTCCAGCCCGTTGTCGTAGCGGCGCAGGTAATGCCGACCGCGGTAGCGCTCCGAGCGCGGGCTCTTGTCCTCGGGGTACTCGAGGGTGACCATCGGCCGGAAGAACTCGGTGAGCGTTGTCTTCAGCCCGCCGGCCAGCGCGGCCACGTCGCCCGCGACGCTGGGCCCGCGGCCGCCTTCGGGCCTGACAGGCACGCCCTCACCCTGACGCCGCAGCGGCGTCGGATGCTCCGGCTGGGATTCTTTCTCTTCGTCTGCCACCGTCTACCCCTGGGTCGCCACGAGGATGATCCCTGTGACGATCACGTTTGCGATTGCCAGCGGCAGCAAGACCTTCCAGCCCAGACGCATGAGCATGTCGTAGCGCAGGCGGGGGAAGGTACCGCGGAGCCAAATGTATAGGAAGAGGAACAGCACGATCTTGAGGACGAAGGCGAGCAGCGGCGGAACGATCCACAGGTACCAGCCAGCAAAGAACAGGAGGGCCGCGAGCGCCGAGACGGTGATCATGTTGATGTACTCGGCCAGGTAGTACATGACGAACTTGAGGCCGGAATACTCGGTCAGAAACCCACCGATCAACTCCTGTTCGGCCTCAGGGAGGTCGAACGGGGCGCGGTTGGTCTCCGCGACCGCCGAAATCAGGTAGATCACAAACCCGATCGGCGTCAAAAGGATGAGCGGGATCGGGCCGTTGTACCAGCCCCAGTGCACGGTGTACTCCACGATGTCGCGCAGGCGCAGCGAGCCGACGATCATGAACGTGGGCACCAGTGAAAGTCCAAGCGCCATCTCGTAGCTGATGAGCTGCGCGGCCGACCGCAGGCCGCCCAGCATCGAGTACTTGTTGTTCGACGCGTACCCGCCGATGACGATCGCGTAGACGTTCAGCGAGCTGAACGCGAAGATGAGCAGGACGCCGACGTTGACGTCGGCGATCCAGTACTGGACGTTGTACCAGAGGCCGATCGGGATCACGGCCCACGCGAGGAATGCCGCCGCGACCGCGATCGTGGGAGCGATGACGAACAGGAGCTTGTCGGTCTCGGCCGGGACGAAGCTCTCCTTGAAAGCCAGCTTCACTCCGTCGGCGGCCAGCTGCAAAAGCCCGAAGGGACCGACGCGGTTCGGCCCGGGCCGGCGCTGGATGTGGCCGAGCGCCACGCGCTCGAACCAGACCGTGTAGGCGGTCGCGGTCAGCACGACGAAAAGCAGCAGGGCGATCGCGACCGTGACGACGACCCAGTGGCCGACCGGGTCGTTGTAGATCTGGCTCATGGGTGGGCGGGCCCGACGAGCACGGGTCCGGGCACGGGCTCGGGCGAAGGCGACTGCGCGAGGGCGGCCAGCGCCGGCGCCTTGGCGGCGGCCTCGCGCTGGATCGGGAAGATGCCGGTGTAGGCGAGCTCCATCCCGAGCGCGATCCCAAGCTCGGTCAGCACCTCCCAGGCCTCCTTCAGCGGGGGGTCGATGGCCACCGGCGGGCGAAGGAACTGGACCGTGCCCTCGAGGTTGGTGTAGCTGCCCTGCCGTTCGGCGAAGGTGGCGGCAGGCAGGAGGACGTCTGCCTTGTCGTACCCGTCTCGCGGCAGGTGGTCCCAGGCGGCGAAGAAGCGGACCGAGGCGGGGATGCCGGCGGTGGGTGGCGGGCCCCAGCTGAGGAGGGCTTCGACGCCATCGAGCGAGTCCCAGCCGGCGACTCCGAGCTCGAGCGCTCCGCGCTCGTTGGTGGCGCGGTAGAGAGGCATCTCCTGCCCGCCGACCTGCTTGGCCAGGTCTCCGCATGCCGCGGCAAGGTCGTTCATATCCTCGCTGCCGTGGCCGTCGCCGAACAGGATCGCAACCGGTCCGCCGGGGTTCTTGAGCAGCTCGTGTGAGGCGAGCTTGCTGACCTCCGCAGCGGCGGCGCCTTTCGCGTTGCGGATGTGCACCGTGTGCGGGTTGCGATCCAGGTCGACGCCCTCGGGGTAGATCACGATCAGCTTGGCGCCGCGCTTGCTGACGGCCTTCTTGACGCGGAGGTCGACGATCGGGACGTCGTTCTCGATGTCGGAAGCCACCACCACAATGACCCGCGCGTCATCTATCTCCTTGATGCGCATCGTGCGCCCGGCGGGCGCCGGAATCGCCGTCCGGCCGTGCATCTTGACCTTCGCGCCCTTCAGCGGGCCGTCGAGCAGGCTGCGGAAGAGGAAGGCCTCCTCGTTGGTCAGGTCGGCCGGCAGCGAGATGCCGAGCTTTGCGCCCTTGCCCTTGATCCCGGCCGCTGTCGCCGCGAGCGCGCCGGCCCAGGTTGACCTGGTGCCGCGCACGTGAGGGGTGCGCAGCCTGGAGGGATCGTTGACGTCCGTGTAGTCGAAGCGGCCGCGGTCGCAGATCCAGCCCTCGTCGATGTCGTCGTTCTCACGGGAGGTGATGCGGACCAGCTGTCCGCGGCGCTGCCACATCGTGGTGTTGCAGCCCACGGCGCACTTGTTGCAGACGCTCTGGGTATGGGTCATGTCCCACGGACGCGACTCGAAGCGCCAAACGCGCGAGGTGAGGGCGCCGACGGGGCACAGGTCGATGATGTTGCCACTGAAGTTCGACTGGAGCGGCTGGTCGAACTGGCTCGTGATGAAGGACTGGACGCCGCGCTGTCCGACCGTCAGCTCCTGCTCCCAGGCGACCTCGTCGTAGTAGCGCGTGCAGCGGTAGCAGAGGACACAGCGCTCGCGGTCGAGCGCGATGTTCTCCGAGAGGGGGATCGGCTTCTTGAAATGGAGGCGAGGTCCGTCGATCCGGCTCGTCGGGTATCCGTGGCGGAACGTGAAGTCCTGCAGCGGGCACTCGCCGCCCTTGTCGCAGACGGGGCAATCGAGCGGGTGGTTGACGAGCTCGAACTCCAGGATGTCGGCCCGCGCCTGCACGGCCATCGCGCTCTGCGTGCGCACGACCATGCCTTCGGCGACCGGCGTCGTGCACGCCGTCTGCGGGCGCGGCGGTCCGGGCGAGAAGTCGACCAGGCACAGCCGGCACGCGCCGACCGGGTCGAGCTTGTGGTGGTAGCAGAAGACCGGGATCTCGATCCCGACGGTCTTGGCGGCCTCGACGATGAGCGTCCCGGCCGGGACCGTGATCTTGTGCCCGTCGATCGTCAGGTTGATGTCAGGCATGTGCAAGAGCCTTGCCGACATTGCAGGTGTGCCGCAGACAGTGATCCTCGTACTCGTCGTGGAAGTGGCGCATCGTCGACTCGATGACCCAGCCGGCCGCATCACCCAGGCCGCACAGGCAGCGCCCGTTCTGCAGCCCATCCGACACGCGCTCGAGGATGGCGAGCTCGAGCTGTGAGCCTTCGTTGGCGAGGATGCGGTCGTACGTGCGCACCGCCCAGTTGCCGCCGACGCGGCATGGGGTGCACTTGCCGCACGACTCGTGCGCGTAGAAGCGCAGCAGCCGGGCGGCGGCCTTGACGACGCAGTGCGAGTCGTCCATCACGATGATCCCGCCCGACCCGCCCATCGTTCCCAGCGCCTTGAGGCCGTCGAGGTCGGTCGACGTGTCGATCATCGAGGCTGGGAGAACCTTGGCCGACGAGCCCCCCGGCCAGAACACTTTCAGCTTGCGTCCTGGGAACATGCCGCCGGCGAGGCCTTCGATGATGTCTCGGTACGTGACGCCGATCTCGATCTCGTAGTTGCCGGGCTTCTGCACATCACCGCTCACAGTCACCATGCGGGTGCCTTTCGCCTTTTCCGTGCCGCGGCTCGCGTACTCGGCGCCACCGTGGCGGATGATCCAGGGCACCGTCGAAAGCGTCTCGACGTTGTTGACGGCAGTCGGCAGTCCCCACGCGCCCTTGACGGCAGGGAAGGGGGGACGGGAGCGTGGCTGGGCCCGCTTGCCCTCGAGCGACTCGAGCAGCGCGGTCTCCTCGCCGCAGATGTACGCGCCGTGGCCGCGATACAGCCGCACGTCGAGCGCGTGGTCTGCACCGAAGGGATGGTCACCGAGGTAGCCCTTGGCGTGGGCCTCGGCGATGGCGTCGCGCAGCATCTCGTAGGGAAGGTCGTACTCGCCGCGGATATAGATCCACGCCTGGTGGCCTCCGATCGCGAAGCTCGCGATGGCGGCTCCCTCGATCAGCGCGTGCGGCGAGTTCTCCATGAGGTAGCGGTCCTTGGCGCTGCCGGGCTCGGACTCGTCGGCGTTGACGACGATGTACTTCGGGCCGGGGTGATCCTTCGGGACGAAAGACCACTTCATCGCGGTCGGGAAGTCGGCGCCCCCGCGTCCGCGGAGGCCCGAGACCTTGACCTCGTCGATCACCTGCTGCGCCGTCATCGTGGTGACGACCTTGCGCAAGGCCGAATAGCCGCCAAGAGACTCGTACACGTCCAGCGTGTGCAGATTCGGTTTGAAGAACCACTCGGTGAGCACAGGCCCACCCACAGTCCCTCTCTGTTCAAGCACTGGCTTTCTTCTTTCGCGGTTTTGCGGGCTTAAGCCCCTCACCCTGACCCTCTCCCCGAGGGGGAGAGGGAAGCTCACTTCCTCCCCCGCCAGGGGGAGGGCTAGGGAGGGGGGCGACTCGAGCTTGAACTGGAGGGAAGGCCGGATGCCTCTTTTCCGCCACCAACTGATCCACCTTCTCGTTGGTCAGGTCGTAGTGATACCTATGGTCCACGCGGCACATCGGCGCGTACTCGCACGCGCCCATGCACTCGACCTCCTCGTAAGAGAAGAGCCCATCCTCCGAAACCTCACCCGCCTCTTTGACCCCGATCGCGTCGCGAAGGTGCTCGACGATCTCCTCAGCTCCGCGCAGCGTGCAGCTGAGGTTCGTGCACATATAGAAGCGATGCTTGCCGATCGGCTCGAGATGGAAGAGCGTGTAAAAGGTGGCGACGCCCTCCACGTACCCGGCGTCGAGCTGCAGCGCGGTCGCGACCTCCGTCATCGCTTCAGGCGTGAGGTAGCCGAGCTCCTCCTGCGCGAGGTCGAGCGCGGGCATCACTGCCGAGCGCGGCTGCGGATAGCGAGCCGGCAGCGCCTTGATCTCTTCGATGAGATGCGGCGAGAGCGCGCTGGTCGTTTTCGTCGTTTTCATCGGTCGACGTCTCCGAGCACGGTGTCCGCGGTACCGATGATCGCTATGAAGTCGGCGACCATATGGTTGAGAGCCATCCGCTCGAGCGCCTGCAGGTTGACGAACGACGCGGACCTGAATTTGACGCGCCGAGGCTTGTGCGTCCCGTCGCTGACGACGTAGCAGCCGTTCTCGCCACGGCCCGACTCGACCGCCACGTAAACGTCGCCGGGCGGCACCGAGTAGCCCTCCGTGAAGAGCTTGAAGTGGTGGATGACCGCCTCCATCGACGTCTCGAGCTCCTCGCGCGGCGGAGGAAGTATCTTGCGATCGTCCACGTTGACCGGGCCATCCGGAAGCCGGTCCAGCGCCTGCCGCAGGATCTTGACCGCCTCGCGCATCTCCTTGATCCGGACGATGTAGCGGCCGTAGCAATCGCAGTCGTTCGAGGTCGCGATCTCGAAGTCGTAGCTCTCGTAACCCGAGTACGGCATCGACTTGCGCAGGTCCCACGCGATCCCCGATCCGCGGAGCATCGGGCCGGTCGCGCCGAGCACCTTCGCGTCTTCGGGCGAGAGCCGGCCGATGCCGATCGTCCGCGAGCGGAAGATCGGGTTCATGGTGAGCAGGTCCTCGTACTCGTCGATGTGAGCCGGCATCGTGCGCGTGAAATCGTCCAGAAGATCAAGGAAGCGTGGAGTCGCATCGGCCATCACACCTCCGGGGCGGATGTATGACGTATGCATGCGGAAGCCTGAGATCTCCTCGTTCATGTTCAGGATCGTGTCGCGTTCGCGGAAGCAGTACATGAGCATCGACATGGCGCCGAGCTCGATCCCGCTCGTTCCGAGCCAGACCAGGTGCGAGGAGAGGCGCGTGAGCTCGGACATGATCACCCGCAGCGCTTGAGCCCGAGGCGGCACCTCGACGCCCATCAGCTTTTCGACGGCGAGAGCGAACGCGAGATTGTTGATTGGCGGGGACAGGTAGTCGTGGCGGTCTGTCACCACCACGCCCTGCTGCCAGCGCAGCGCTTCCATCTGCTTTTCGATTCCGGTGTGCAGGTAGCCGATGACGGGTTTAACCCGGCGGATCTGCTCGCCATCCAGGTCGACGATCAGCCGCAGCACGCCATGTGTCGACGGATGGTGAGGTCCGAAGTTGATGGTGAGCAGCTCGCCTCCGAAGGCGCCCTTCTCGCCGGTCTTTGTGATCGTCACGCCTTCGGAGATGCTCACGCGTCCTCCGGTGCGGTCTGCCAGGTCTGGTGCTCTTCTGAGAACTCGACCACCTCGCCGCCGACGGGGTAGTCCCGCCGCAGCGGGTGGCCCACCCAGTCGTCGGGCATCAGGATTCGAGTCAGCTCGGGGTGGTCGTTGAAGACGATGCCGAAGAGGTCGTACGTCTCGCGCTCATCCCAGTTCGCCGGCGGAAACAGGTCTGCCACGGAGTCGATGTGCGGCGGGTCGCCGTCGACGAACGCGCGAACTCGCAGCAGGTCCTTCGTGTCGTAATTGCGCAGCTCGTAGATAACTTCATAGCGGGCCGGCCATTTCCGCGATGTGTCGGCGAGGTGGTCGACGCACGTGACAAAGACGAGCAGCCTGTAGCCGTCGTCCTTCAACGACCGGAGGGCTTCCTTGATCCGGGCCGGATCGACGGTGACCCACGTATCGCCTGCGCTGACACCACGTTCGATCACGAGACTGTCGGCAATCACTGACGGGGCATGATCCCCTGCGCCTTGATCCGCTCCTGCAGGATCATCAGCGCGTTCAGAAGGTCCTCGGGCCGGGGCGGGCAGCCTGGTATGTAGACGTCCACCGGCACGATCTTGTCGACGCCCTGCAAGAGGGCGTAGTTGTTGAACACGCCGCCCGACGAGGCGCAAGCGCCCATCGAGATGACCCACTTGGGTTCCGGCATCTGGTCGTAGACGGTGCGCAGGATCGGCGCCATCTTCTGCGACACGCGGCCAGACACGATCATCAGGTCGGACTGGCGGGGCGATGCCCGGAACGCCTCGGAACCGAAACGGGCGATGTCCACGCCGGCGGTCGCGGTCGCGATCATCTCGATGGCGCAGCAGGCAAGGCCAAACTGCGCCGGCCAAACCGAGTTGGCGCGGCCCCAACCGACCAGCGTGCCCAGCGTCGTCGTGAGGATGTTCTTTCCGAGGGATTCGGCGAGCTCCTCTAGTCCCATTCCAGGCCTCCCTTGCGCCAGATGTGCGCTAGAGCGATGAGCAGGATGCCCATGAAGACGCCCATCTCGATCAGGCCGAACCACTTGAGCTGGCGCAGGAGCACCGCCCACGGGTAGAAGAAGACGGCCTCGACGTCGAAGATGATGAACAGCATCGCTGTGAGGTAGAAGCGCACCGACATGCGGCGGTGGGCGGGGGAGTCGGCGATGACGCCGGACTCATAGGGCGCGAGCTTTGCCTTGTAGGGCTTGTTGGGACCCAATACGAAACTCAGCGTCACCAATGCTCCCACGAGGCCGAGAACGATGAGGACGAAGATCAGAAGTGGGACGTAGCTCTCGAGCAAGTTTCCGAAGCGGCCTCACACCTCAGGGGGCTTTAGGGAACGGGTTAATTCTATATGGGGCTTCTAACCGGGCAGGCAGGCCTGCCCGGTGGGGGGAGTGACACATTGTCGGTTTGTGCCTGCAATTGGAGGGCTGGATGACGGCCGGAGTGAATCCGGCCTAGGGCTGCACCTCGTCTAGTTCAGTTACGCGTCCTTTTGATGGTGTTCGATCTTTGTCCCGTGTGACAGCGTCGCGTGGATGGGGCAGTAGCGATTGCACGCCAGGTCCAGCGCCTGCTTGACGAGAGCGTCGTCGTGCTTACCGTCCCATCCGATGTGGAACGTGACGTCGATCTTGGTGAATGCCCGCGGCCATTCCTTGTCCTGCTCGCCTTCGACCTCGACCTCGAGCGACTTGATCGGCTGCTTGAACTTCTTCAGCAGCAGCACGGCGTTGAGACCGGTACAGCCGCCCAGCGCTCCGAGCAGCATCTCGGTCGGGCGCATCGCAGTGTCGTCGCCAAAGACGGGCGGCTCATCGATCGCGGCGCTGTGGCCGGATGCGGACTCGATGTCGAACCTGACCTTCTGCCCCGACCATTTCGCCGTCACCTTCGCCATGACCGGAACAATAGACTCAGTGGAGTGACTCGCCATGCCTGACGACGTCCGGTCGAGATTCGCGCCGGTGGCGGTCAACTACACACGCTCGACCTTCCACGCGTCGTCCGAGCGGCTGCAGGAGGTGCTCGACCTGGCCCGACCCAAGCTGGGCGATCTCGCCCTCGACGTAGCGACCGGAACGGGCAACACCGCCTTCGCGCTGGCGCCGTACGTCCGCCGCGTGATCGGCCTCGACGTGACGAGCGAGATGCTGGACCAGGCGCGCCGCCTCACCGCTGAACGCGGGGTCAAGAATGCGGACTGGGTGCTCGGCGACGTGGCCGCCCTGCCTTTCGAGGACGAGACCTTCGACCTGTACACGGTCCGTGCGGCGCCGCACCACTTCAACGACATCGACGCTTTCCTCAGCGAGGCGTTCCGGGTGCTCAAGCCGGACCGCGATGCCGCCTTCATCGATTGCTCCCCTCCGGCGGCCGCTCGCGAGCTGCTCCACGAGGTGGAGGTCCGCCGCGACCCGTCCCACGTCAGGGCGCTGACGCTGGAGGAGTGGGGGGCGCACTTCGAGCGCGCCGGCTTCGAGCTCGAGGTCGCTGCTTTACGCGAGCTCGATTGGGACTACGACGAATGGATGCAAACCATGGCCGTCGACCCGGTACTCGCGGGCGATCTGGCCCGGGTCATCGAGGCCGCGGAGGGCGACGCACTCGCTCAGCTGCACCCGGCGCGGCGCGAGGGGAAGCTGCGGCACGCGTACTGGCATTGCCTGATTCGCGCGCACAAACCGGGATGAGCCGCGGGCTGCTCAGTGAAGGCGAGCTCATCCTCCTGGTCGACAAGGTCGGCCGCCGGCACCGCGTCCGCCTGAAAGCCGGCGAGCGACACTCGCTCCACAACGGCGTCATCGACCACGATGCCCTGATCGGACGCCCCGAAGGCGTGATCGTCACAACCCAGATGGGCGCTCGCATGGTTGCGGTCCGGCCGACGTTCGCCGAGCAGGTGACCGGCCGCCAGCGCCAGGCGCAGCCCATCTATCCCAAGGACCTGGGAGCGATCCTGGTCGGGGCGGACATCCACCCGGGAGCGCACGTTCTGGAAGCGGGCACTGGGACCGGCGCGCTCACCCTGGCGGTGCTGCGAGCAGTGGGCCCGGAGGGGCTCGTGGTGAGCTACGAGCAGCGGGAGGAGTTCCAGGAGGCGGCCCGAAAGGCAATCGTGGAGACCCTGGGCGCCCTTCCCGAAAACCTCACGCTCAAGCTCGGAGACGCGTACGTGGGGTTCGAGGAGCGGGACTTCGACAGGGTGCTGCTCGACCTCCCCGAACCGTGGCAGGCGGCTCCAGGGGCCAAGCTGGCGCTGCGACCCGGAGGAATCATCTTCGCCTTCTGCCCAAACGTGAGCCAGGTTCAGCGGTTCTTCGACTGCCTGCGCGAGCTTCGCGGCTTCGGGATGCTCGAGGTCTACGAGCTGCTCCAGCGAGGCTGGACGGTGCGCGGCCGGAGCCTGCGACCGTC
>DATBZR010000055.1:0-36147 GCA_036513095.1 Candidatus Dormiibacterota bacterium
GGGAGAGCGCTCGCCTCACACGCGAGAGGTCATTGGTTCAAACCCAATGCCGCCCACCAGGAGTGGCCCCGTCGTCTAGTGGTCTAGGACGCAGCCCTCTCAAGGCTGAGATCGCGGGTTCGAACCCCGCCGGGGCTACCACCCAACTTTCCGCCAGCCGTGAAAGTGCGCCCTGCGCGCGCCCGGCGAGGCTGAGATCGCGGGTTCGAACCCCGCCGGGGCTACCAAGTTTCACCTGCCGTGAAGGTGCGCCTTGCGCGCGCCCGGCGAGGCTGATCTCGCCGGTTCGAATCAGACCGTGGCTACCACCTTCCTCCTATGACCCTTCACTCCGCCGCCTGCGGACCTCCTTGAGGCGAACCGCGATCAGCTTCCTGACGAGCGCCTTCGGAAGTGGCTGGTCGCTCGGGAAGTGCAATGACCCCGCTGTGCTCTCATAGCCGGCCAGATCATCGGACAGCTCTTGAAGCACCGATCCACTATGGGGCAGGTAGCTGAGGTGGTTCTTGAAGGCGGAGAATCCGGCGATTATCTTTCCCTCGAGCCGGAACGCCGGCATGCCGTACGAGATGCATTCCTCGGCATTGGGGATGATGCCGTGGATCGTCTGCCGCAACTCTTGTAGAGTCGTCCGCTTCTGCTCATCGAGCGCGTCCAGGTATTCGTCGATCCTTCGAGGTATCACCTAGTCAGTTTGCAGTTCGCTGGCGAGCCCACGAATCGACTCGATCATCCCGAGATGGCGGCTCAGGTGCTCGAAGTAGATGAGCACGTTGTCGAGTTTCGTGTCGCCCTCCGGATCGACCTTCGGAGTCGCCAGCAACTGATCATCCGAAATGAGGGCGATCGCCTCCTCGGCGTATGCGAAGGCGAGTCTTGTGTAGTCGACGACTTCCTTCTGAACCGGGAGCCGCATCTCTTCCGCCGCCTCGTCTGACATCTCTGTTCCCGTGTCGCGTCGCCCCATCGAGCCGGTAGCCAGGGCCCATCGATCTGCCAGCGACTCTCTATCCCACACCTGTGAACGGGGATCCGTGGCCATGGCCTTGTGAAAGTAGGACGCGAAGACATCTTCCCAGCGAGCCGCGTGCCACAGCTGCCAGGCGACCGAATGAAGGCCTGGACTTGCGCTCCACGCAAATTGCTCGGGAGACAGCTCTTCCGCGACCTTCAGCAACCGTTCGTGTGCGAGCTTGTAGGCGCGTAGGAGCGACTCGCCAAGAGAACGCGGGTGTGTTGCCATCAAGCGGTTAAGGTACTTCGCCGTCAGGTCTCGTGGGCCAGCCGCCCGGTGCTGGTTCACCAGAAATTGATTCGGAACAAGCGCCACGTCAAACCCGGCGGATCGAGCGAGCCCTCGGTGACCAGAGGAACGTCGACCTGCTGATCGCCCAGGACAAGGTGAAGCTTGCCTCCTGACAATCCACCTGGCACCGGCCCGTCGATTACCAACGTCTTGGCGTCCATGCTCTGGCGGAGGATCATGCCGGGCCACTCGACCAGCGTCGCGTCCGTACTCGCCTCCAGGACCGAGTTGCCGCCCCACGCTGTTTGGTAAGCGCCGATCACGTCGTAGACGCTGACGACCTGCCGTACTCTCAGCGCGTCCCGCATCGTCCCGATGAGCGCCTCGGCCTCGCTGAAAGCTTCATCGAGCGTCGGTTGGCCCATGACGCAGCCGTAGAGCGTCAGCTGCCTGCCGTCGATGGTGGCATCCGCCGCGAACAGGAAGTTGGCGCCGACGTTCAATCCTGAGCCGGTCTTGATGCCGATGATCCCACTCTGGTCGAGCGCGGCATTCACGTTGAAGACCGTGCCGGCGACGGGCAATGTTGCCTCCGGCAAGCCGACTATCTGAGCCAGGACCTCTTGCTGCATCGCCGCCATGCCCATCGCCAGCAGGTCAGTTGGCGTGCTCACTGTCTGTGTAGACAAACCGGCGGGGTCTGCGAATGTCGTGCGGGTGAGGTGGAGCGCGGCGGCGCGCTGGTTCATTTTGGAAACGAATGCGGCCACCGAACCTGCATCCCAGCGAGCGAGCGTTTCGGCGATGTTGTTACCCGACGGGATGAGCAGCGCCTGCAGCGCCTCGAACTCGCTCAAGCGCTCACCCACCGCAACCGGAACTACGGACTGTTGCTGGGCCGCGTCCGCTGTATAGGTCGCAAAGTCCTGGTCGGTCATGATCAGGATCGGCCCCGAGTCACCCGTCGCAAGCGGTTTGTCGGCGAGTACGACCATTGCCGTCATCACTTTCGCCAGGCTCGCCATCGGTGTCGGAATCGCATCACCCGAGGCGGCTATCAAGCCGAGGTCGGAGGCGCCGACGGCGCCCGAGCCCACGCTTGACCACGGCAGGCTCGGCGGAGCTCCGGTGATCGCGACCTGGGCAGGATGGAAGCTGGTTGCCGCTACCGTGGGAATTGGCTGCAGGTAGTTCCACGCGCCCACGGCAATCAAGAGCACCCCTGCGATGAGCGCAAGCCTTCCCAACAAACGGGCGGGTAAAGCTGCCGAACCGAGCCACCGCCTCCGCGCGCGGCCGCCCGAGGGTGGCCTCGGCCTCCGAACGTATCGGCCAGTCGCACCGGGACTTGAGCGGACCTCGACGGTCAATCGGAAGCGTGCCAATTTTGCTTATCTTGTACCCGATGCGAGGCTCGATTGCCCGAGACTTGTGGGAACGCAAGCTTGTCTGCTGACACGAATCTCTACCGCGTGCTGCAGGTGGATCCGTCGGCTGAACCCGACGTGATCGAGGCTGCCTACAAGCGCCTGGCTCTCAGGTACCACCCCGATCGCAACGCCGGAGACGCCAGGGCGGAAGAGCATATGAAGCGGATCAACGAAGCCTTTCGGGTGCTTGGCAAACCTGATTCCCGTGCCGAGTACGACGCGCGCACCGGCGCTCGATTGCCCGAGTTGGAAATCACTCCCGCCGAGATCGCGCTGCGTGCCGTCGATCCCAATGCTCGCGAGATCACGTTCTCGGTTCATTTGAGGCAATCCGGTGGGCCTCCGTTCGATCCTTCGATTCATCGCATCGATCTCGCACTGGCTCCTCCGTGGCATCAAGCGGAGGTTCACTGGCACTGGAGTCGCGATCGCCTTCCCGCAGACGTCGACTTCACGCTTGGATTTGCCGACGGCTTTCTTGAGCCTGGCGGTACGTTCAGCGGCGAGATCGAGCTCACAGTGACTGCAAGGAGGTAGACGTGACCAAGATAGTGCCCACTCCACGACGCTCCGAGATGCCGATTGCCCACGAGGCAAGGGTCGTGCGAATGGAGATCGGCCAGGACTCGGCAAGGGGGCGCGCAGACCTGGTTTTTGTCATCGACACCACCGGCAGCATGAACGACAAGATCGACGGCCTCATCGAAAGCTGCCAATCATTTGTCGACAAGCTGGCCGCCAAGCGCATCGAGTGGGCCGCAGCCGTCGTCGGCTTCGGCGACCTCACAGTCGAGGGGGATCGGGTTGTTGCGACGCCGTTCAGCTCCAGCGCGGAGCGGGTCAAAGCATTGCTCGGTGGCTTACCTCGCTATTCGGGTGGAGGCAATGAAGGCGAATCCTCGCTCGAAGCCTTGCAAGCCGCCCTCGACCAGCCGGGCTACCGCCCCGACGCCATGAAGGTTGTTGTTCTGATCACGGATGAACCCGCACTACAGCACAAGCTTCGGCCGGCAACGGTTACCGGAAGGTTGCGCGAAGCCGGCACGATTGCATTTGTGTTGTCGCCAAATCTCAAATACTTCCGCTCGTTGGCCACCGACACCGGGGGTCAATGGTGGAATGTGGATTCTGGAGGGGACTTCTCTCAGATCCTCGCTGTTTTCGAGAAGATCGCGACGAAGGTTGCCGCAACGGTCGCCGCAGTGCAGACGCTTGCAGGAGGAAACGTCAAGAACTACATGAGCCTTCCGCCGTCGCAAAGGGAGCAGCAATAGCGGCGGCCAACATGTCGTCCTCGACGCGACGCGCATCGAGTCAGGCCGAGACAACCTCAAGGAGCGCGCGTTACTTCTTCGGCGAATCGCTCGAGTTGTTCGAGGAAGTCCTTCAGGTCGCTCGGCAAGGGCTCGTTGACCAGGTGTTGGACGCCGGCATCGGCTACCAGTGGACCTGATCGATGGTCTCGCCCGCGTCACCGTGAAGTGTGGCCCCCCGGCTGAGCGTCATCAACGGTCCCGCCGACCCTGGTCTGCACAAGAAGTGACATCTCAAAATTTTCTTTGTGGCCGAGCTCGTCCATGGTCACGATGGCGGCTCGGACTTAGGCCGATTCAGTCACCGACGCCGGGCGCCTGGTCGTGGCCAGCACCAGGTCGGAGCCTTTCTCGCCGATCATGTTCGTGAGGGCGTTGGTGTTGCCGCGAGGTATCACAGGCATCACCGAGGCGTCGATCACCCGCATTCCTTGAGGCCCTGGACGCGCAGCTCCTCGTCGACCACCGCCATGCGGTCGGAGCCCATCTTGCACGTCCCAACCGGGTGGTACAGGGTGGCCGCGCTCTGACGCACGTACTGGGCTGGTATCGCCGAGCCGCACGCGAAGATCGGGTGAGAGGTTGTTTCCCAGCGGCCACTTCCAGATGCCCCTCATCCAGGAAGGCAACCGCGACTTCGCGAGCACCCAGGCGCCAAACGGAAACGTCGATGCGCCGCCCAGAACTAGAACCACGGCTCCGACCTGACGCCACATGACGCGCCCACGATAGGGGAGGGTTGGGATGTCGTCAGCGGTGAAGTTGGATCAGAGGCTCGTGGGCATGGTCACCTGCCAGGTTTCGATCTCGCTCGACGGCCTTGTCGCCGGGCCGGATCGCGAAGAGGGAATAGCGCCTCCGGTTCAGACGTCAGCCGCCCGCGATCGCTCCGATGACCAGGTACGGTTCCCGTCCCGTCGCCACCTCCTCGGGCAGCGGCGCATCGAGTGGTTGGTCAGAGAGGTCCTCCTCGCACGCGAAGAACCTGAGCATGGGCCGGCGCCTCTGGGTCACCTGGTCGCGAATCGTCCCGCGCAGCATCGGATAGGCCCCCTCGAGGGCGTCGAGCACCGAGCGCTGCGTGATCGGACCGTCGACCTTCAGCTCCACCTCTCGACCGACGTTGGCGAGCGTCCTGAGGTTCGCCGGGAGCTCGACGCGGATCACGACAACGTCTGCACCTCGACCGAGAGGACCGCCGGCAGGTTTTGCACGATCGGCTGCCAGGTGTCGCCCGCGTCGGCCGACCCGTAAACCGCGCCCGCGGTGGTGCCGAAGTAGATGCCGCACGACTCCAGCGAGTCGACGGTCATCGCGTCGCGCAGCACGTTGACGTAGCAATCCTTCTGGGGCAGGCCTTTGGTGAGGGCCTCCCACTCGTTGCCACCTGTGCGGCTTCGGTACACCCGGAGCTTGCCATCAGGCACGAAATGGTCGGAGTCGCTCTTGATCGGCACGACGTAGATGGTCTCCGGCTCGTGCGCATGGACATCGATCACGAAGCCGAAATCGGTCGGCAGGTTGCCGCTGACCTCGTGCCACTCGTCCCCGCCGTTGTCGCTTCGCATCACGTCCCAGTGCTTCTGCATGTACAGCACGTTCGGACGGCTCGGATGCATCGCGATGTGGTGGACGCAGTGCCCTACCTCCGCGTCCGGGTCGGGGATGTAGTTCGAATGCAGGCCCTTCGTGATCGTCCGCCACGTCTTGCCCGCGTCGTCGCTTCGGAAAGCGCCGGCAGACGAGATCGCGGTGATGATGCGATCGGGGTTGTCCTTGTCGAGGATGATGGTGTGAAGGCACAGTCCACCGGCACCTGGCGCCCACGTCGACGCGGTGGGGTGGGTGCGCAGGGCGGGGAGCTCCTCCCAGCTCTTGCCGGCGTCGGTCGTACGGAACAGAGCCGCGTCTTCGACCCCTGCGTAAACAGTGTCGGGGTCCGTAAGGGAAGGCTCGAGATGCCACGCGCGCAGGAACTCATAGGGGTGGTCGCTGTTGTCGTACCACTTGTGCGTGTTCGTCGCGCCTTCGTATTTGAACTCGTTGCCGACCGGCTCCCACGTCGCGCCACCGTCGTCCGAGCGCTGAACCACCTGGCCGAACCAGCCGCGCGACTGCGCCGCGTAGAGCCGGTCCGGGTCGGCCGGAGAGCCCTTGACGTGGTAGACGTCCCACCCCGCGAAGTGCGGTCCATCGACCTTCCACTCTTTACGGCGTTCGTCCGACGTCAGGATGAAAGCGCCTTTGTGCGTTCCCACGAGTAGGCGTACTTTGGCCATCAGGCCCTCCTCTCAGCGTCCTGCAAAACAGACATCTCAGACCAACATACTTCGTAGATGGAGCAGCGGATCAGTCTCGTCACTCTCGGTGTCAGCGACCTACCCCGCGCTCGAGCATTTTATGAGGCTCTTGGGTGGAGAGACGCGCAGCAGCCGGACGGCGAGGTCGTCTTCTTCCAGGCCGGCGGAATGGTCTTCGGCCTGTGGACAGCCCTGGGCGGCCATGGCGCGCCGGGGATCGAGCTGGCGCACAACGTCCGTTCGCCGGAACAGGTCGACGACTTGCTCGCGGCCGCGGTGAGAGCGGGCGCAATGTTGGTCCGGCCGGCCGCTCGCGCCGACTGGGGCGGATACACCGGCGCGTTCGCCGACCCCGACGGCTACGTGTGGGAGGTCGCTCACAACCCGGACTGGACGCTCGCGGCCGACGGTTCGGTGCGCCTCGCGTAACCGGCGCCAAGGTAGAGGATCACCAGCCAGCCCAGGTCCCATGCAAGCTGCGGGATCGGCTGTCCAAGGTCGAGCGCCAGCAGCGTCCCGGCGCCCGCGAGCATCCAGAGCCGGTGCCACAGCGGCGGCGCTGAGCGCAAGACCAGCCATGCGGCCAGCATCAGCTCGATGTAGTCGTACTGGTGCAGGTGGAAGGCGAACGCGAGCGATCCCAGGATCCCGGCCGCGAACACCACGTTCACGTCATCCCGCCGGCGCCGGGCGATGACGAGCGCGGCGGCTCCTTGCAGCGCCTCGAGCGCGTACGACACGGGACCCGATCCGAACAGGTAGGCCAGCGTATAGAGCGCCTGCCCGGAGTCGGTCTGGCCGTAGACGAGCGCCTGCCACCAGTTGTTGAGGCCCGTCGGTCCCAAGGTGATCGCGAAGACGGCCGCGAGCAACGTGCTCACGGCGGCCCAGCTGATGAACGGCCGATAGCGCCCGCTGGCCGCGAGCGCGAGCGGCAGCAGGATCACCGTGTGTGGCTTGAGCCCGGTGGCGAAAGCGAGGGCGGCTCCGGCGGCGAGCGGCCGGTCTTTCACGCAAAGCCACCAAGCCGCCGCCAAAAGGGCGAGCTGCAGCGTCGACGGTTGGCCGAAGTAAAAGGCGTCGAGCACCGGCCACACGGCCAGGGCAATCAGCAGCAGCGCGAGCTTCCTCAACCCTGAGTACGGAGCCGCGAGGTACCACGCCCAAACCAGCGCTGCCAGCAGGACCGCACACCAGACCGCATACGCAACCGCCACGGGCAACGATGTCAGCGGCGCGATCAGCCACGCGAGAAGCGGCGGGTGGATGAACGGCAGCGCGGAGGTGATGTAGGTCTGGCCGGGAGGAAAGGAGGCCGACAGCGTGCGGAGGGTCGAAACGTCGTAAATGCTCGACCAGCCGTAACGAAGGCCGGCCTCGGCGGCGACGTAGAAGATCCTGAAGTCGGGGTGCACCGGCTGCCTTGCGAATTGAATGAACCAGACGCCGACGTCGTAGATCGCGCCCCAGGCCGCGACCACGGCGGCGCACGCGAGCCACAGCGGCGGCCGGGCGGAGTGGGGTACCGGCTGGCTCACCAAACGCGGGTATTCTCCGCCAAGCCGCCGCAATAAGAGCGGCCCGCGCTGCCGCGCGCCGCCGTTTGTGTCCGCCGGCTCAGCCGCCGAGGGGTGGGGAGGCTACGTGGCGGTGATCGTCTCGTCCCAGGCCTGCACGTCGGCGCCATCAGGGTGGTCGTTGACGTAGTCGAACGGCCGCACCAGCTCCCGCAAAGCAAGCTCGTAGTGATAGGTGCCTGCGTCCTTCGCCGCTCCCACGATGGAGAAGGAGGCGCTCGCCCCCGCAGCGAGATCGCCGCAGTCGAAGGCCGAGGCATCCGCGGCGAGGGTGCAGCCGCCGAAGTTCGAGACCGTGTGATGGTCGTACCACTTGTCAGCCGTCATGAAGACCAGCCCAAGGTGGGGGATGGTCGGGCCGGTGTTCGTCAGCTTGACCACCAGCTGCGCGCGACCCGAGACGGCGATGTTCTGTGTGGCGGCCGTCTCGACGGTCGCCGTCAGCGGCACGGGGTTGCTGCAGGCGGCCAGCCACAGCACCGCCGCCACCAGGCTCGCCGCCTTCATCCCCTTCCTTAACCTCGCGCTAGACGCGGTCGATAGGTCACAACCTATCGCGCCGGCGGCAATTCGATAAGCGACTATTCTGGGCGCCTTGCAGGAAAGGGTGACCCGCGTAACGCCAGCCCCCCGGCGGGCGTTTCAATTCCGGTGAGGAAGGGGTTGGTACTCGCGGGCGCGTTGCTGGCCGTCGCCGGCTGCACGGCGAACGGGCCGGCGGTCGCGCATGTCAGCCCCTCGCCCATGGCGTCCCCCAGCTCCAGCCCCGCTCCGAGCCCCACACCCACTCCGTCCCCGAGCCCGACGCCGACGCCGACGCCGCCCGGGCCGCCGAGCCCTGTCGCGGTGCCCTCATGGGCCGCGATGCAGGTGAGCTGCACCGGAGCTCCCGCCACCCAGGAGGCCTTGCTCGTGATGCAGGGCGCCCCCGGCATGGTCCTGGCCGACGTCACCGACGCTCGCAACCCACGTGCGATCTGCTCGATCGCGGGTGCGTGGATGCCGCAGCTCGTGACGCAAACCACGATCTCGTGGTCGGCGACGCAGGGAGGACCCGGCACGTCAGGCGACAGCGTCATCGTCGTCGATGACCTGTTCACCGGCAACTCCACGGTGGCGGCGACCTGGTCTGGCGGAGCTTTCATGGATGGGCTGCACGCGTGGAGCCCCGACCGCGGTTTTCTCGCGTATGTCACCTCAGACGCCGGCGCGGTTAACGTGCACCTGCTCAGCGGCGGCGGCGATCGCGTTGTCTCGACTCTGGGGCCGGTCCCGGGACGAGGCGCCAATCCCAACGAGGACGACGCCTACTTCGGCTTTTCACCGGACGGCGCGTACTTCGCGTTCGTCCAGACCTACAGCTCATCCGGAGACCACCTCCAGATCCGCCACACGCAAGACGGAAGCCTCGCCTACTCGCAGTCGCTCGGCACGATGGCGACGTGGGGAAGCACCGGCAGCGTCCTCTACTTCCGCCAGCCGGTCAGCTCGGTGATCAGCCTCTGGGATCCCAGCGGCGTGGTCACGCAGGCGATCGGCCAGCAGCTCGCATGGATCAAGCCGCGGGCTGACGCGGGAGACGACAATCTCGCCTTCACAGTGCGCGACACGGCCGGCACGCCTCATGTCTGGACCTACGGCCATGGCGGGCGAAGCGGCGGCCAGCTGCCTAACGTCCGCTCGTCACCCGTGTGGTTGAACACGACGGCGCTCTTCTATATCGAAGAGGCGCCGTGTGGCTCGACGTGCGGCCCGGGCCCTTCGACGCAACCGGACGGCAAGACGTTCACCTACGATCTGGGCCAGCAGGGTGAGACCGCCTCACGGATCGGCCAGGTCCTTGGAACGTGGCCGAGGCCTGGCCAGTCATGACATTTGGTAGATCAAGGGCAGGGGTGCGATCATGAATTCGACCCAGGTGGATACAACGCCTCCAGCAGCTGACGAGGGCACCCTCCAACCGGTCCAGGACTATTCGCTCCCGGCTGAGAGCACGCCGTTAAGGTCGGTTCGCACGTCGATGTACGTGCCCCGCCAGCGACGGCTCTGGACGGCGGCGCTTGCCGCCGCCTTGCTCGTCACCGCCGGCGGCCTGGGCATGCTCTACGTGGACGACACCAACAATCAGAACGCCGATCGGGCGCTGACCAGCCAGAACGAGCAGCTGACGGGGCGCAACCAGAATCTCCAGACGGTGCTGACCACGACCGAGACCAAGCTCACCGCGTCCCAGAGCCAGGTGAGCGACCTCACCGCGCAGCTGGCGCATCCGACGCTGGGCATCTGGAACGTCCCCCAGGCGATCAACGGCTCGACGTACTACCTGGCGGCCGGTGTCCCGGACACCTTCACCTATCACCTGAAGCTCACCTCGACCGGCCCGATGTCCGTCAGCATCGTTTCGATCCACCAATTCGGTGACGCGGTCCGGTGCGTCGAGACCGGGGTCGGCACGACCAACTACTGCATGCATCACTCAGGAAGCGCTATCGGGTGGTTGGGTACGACGAGCATCAACTACGACTTCCACCTGGCCGAGGGATGCGCCGCCTACCTCGTGGTGATGACCGCCGCGAGCTCGGTCACGGTGACCCCGGATGTGAGCGTTACGTACAACCCGGCTTCGGCGGCGACCGGCACCTGCGCCTGACCTGATCCCATTCTCTCAAGCGCGCAGAAACCGGGCCCTTGCAAGTTGAGCAAGTCCCCCATCCGGCCGGCCGCTTCGCGGCGGGCCACCTTGCGCGCAAGCGGCGATGTGGATGGGACTTACTGATTGCCCCCTTGCGGGGGAAGGCAATAGGGCATTCGCGTTAAGAGCTGAGGTGTGCTCCTGAGTTAGGCTATCCTATCTTTGATGGTAGGCAAGCCCGCAACTCAAATTAGGGGCGCCTAGGTGACTTGGTAGAGCAGCTCGAGCGCCGCAGTCGCTTCACCCGCTCGCAGCAGGATTACCTCAAAGCCCTCTACCAGCTCCACGGCGACCAGCGGCCAGTGCCGACTCGGGAGCTTGCTCAGCGGCTCGGAATCTCATCACCAAGCGTCAGTGAGATGGTGACGCGCCTCAGCTCGCAGGGCCTCGTCGAGCACGACCGCTACCGCGGTCAGCAGCTGACCCGAGAGGGCCGCAAGGTCGCGCTGGAGCTCGTCCGGCACCACCGGCTCCTCGAGATGTTCCTGGTCCAGGTGCTCGGCTACAGCTGGGACGAGGTTCACGACGAAGCCGAACGGCTGGAGCACGTCATCTCCGAACGGATGGAGCAGCGGATCTTCGAGCTGCTCGGCCGTCCCGAGCTGGATCCCCACGGTCATGCCATTCCGACGCTCGCCGGCAAGGTGCGGCCGCTGAGCGACCGCGCGCTCAGCCAGGTCGGCGTAGGGGAGACGGTGGTGGTCCAGGGCGTCTCGGACGACGACGCGGGCCGCCTGCGCGAGCTCGAACGTCGCGGCATCCTGCCTGGCACGAGGATCGAGGTGGTTGCGGAGAGCAAGTTCGAGAGCCCGATCACCGTCCGCATCAAGGGCCACCGGGCCAGCGTCCCGCTCGGGCTGGCCCGCGCCGTGTTCGTCGAGGAGAAGCGTTGACCGGCGCCGTCGAAACCACGCCCGCCGACCCGCTCACGCCGGCCCCCGTCCTGCCGCCTCCGGTCAAGGCCAATCCCGATCCGGTGGCGGTCGCCCTTCCGGGCGAGGAGCGAGTCCTCCGGGCCGCGGAAAAGGCGCTCAACGGCCAGACTCGAGGGCTGCGGGCGCTGCTTCCCTTTCTTGGCCCGGCGTTCGTGGCCGCGGTCGCGTACGTCGATCCGGGCAACTTCGCCACCAACATGGCCGGCGGAGCGAAGTACGGCTACATGCTTCTCTGGGTCGTCCTGGCGGCCAATCTCATGGCGATGCTCGTCCAGTCGATGAGCGCGAAGCTCGGCATTGCGACCGGGCTCAACCTCGCCGAAGTGTGCCGGTTGAAGTTTCCGTTTCCGGCGGTGGTTGGACTCTGGATCCAGGCCGAGGTCATCGCGATGGCGACGGACCTGGCGGAGTTCATCGGCGCCGCAATCGGAATCCACCTCCTCTTCCCGGGGGTGCCGCTGTTCGCCGCCGGGATCATCACCGCGTTCGCGGCATTCGGCATCCTCGCTGTTCAGTCCCGCGGCTTCCGCGGCTTTGAAGCCGTCATCACCGGCCTCGTCGGGGTGATCGTGGTCGCGTTCGCCTTCGAGGTTGTTCTCGCCAGGCCATCCGTCTCGGGCGTGGTGACGGGGCTCATCACGCCAAGGTTCGACGGAACGGAAAGCGTGCTTCTGGGGGCGGGCATCTTGGGCGCGACCGTGATGCCTCACGTCATCTACCTGCACTCCGCCTTGACCCAGAGGCGAGTCCTGGGCGCGACAGATGCGGAGCAGCTGAAGATCTTCAGCTTCGAGAAGTGGGACGTGATCATCGCGATGGGCGTCGCCGGTCTGGTCAACATCGCGATGCTCACCATCGCCGCGGCGGTCTTTCACGGCCGAGGCGGCCCGATCGACACCCTCGACCAGGCGTTTCGAGGCCTTGGCGTCCAGCTCGGAAACGGGGCGGACATCTTTTTCGGGCTCGGCCTCCTCGCCTCGGGCCTTTCCTCCTCGTCGGTGGGCACGCTGGCGGGCCAGGTTGTGATGTCAGGATTCATCCGGCGCCAGATCCCGCTGTTTCTGCGCCGGGTGATCACCATGATTCCGGCGCTGATCGTGATCGGGGTCGGTTTCAATCCCACACGCGCCCTGGTCCTCAGCCAGGTCGTGCTGTCGTTCGGGATTCCTTTTGCGCTGATCCCCCTGGTCATCTTCTGCCGCGATCGCGGCCTGATGGGCTCTCTGGTCAACCACCGTCCGACGACGATTCTCTCCGTGGCCGTGATGGCTGTGATCGTTTCCCTGAACGTCTTCCTGATCACGCTGCTGCTGACGGGCCGGTAGAACCGGCGGCCGGTTTACACGCCGATCAGGGCTTGCCGCCGCCTCTCAGCAAGTCCGTCGCCCGTTGGTACTCCTCGGCGCTGATCTCGCCGGAGGCGAAACGCCGAGCGAGGATCTCCATTGGGGTTTCACGTGCCGGCGGCGCTGCCGGCGGCGAGCCCGCCTGAGCGGGGGCGGCCGAATAGGTGCCCCTGTGCGATGCGGTGACCGCCAGGACGACCAGGATGATGAGCACAACCGGCAGGGCAAGGCCCATAAAGAGCATCAGCATCCAGATGACGTGGAATCCGAACATTTCAAACCCTCCGGGGTCAAGGTGCGACCCCAGGACGACAATACACTCGTGAAGCTTGGGGTCAGCGTCGGCTACTGGGGCTTTGGGGTCACCGCGGCGGACCAGCTCGACATCGCGCGTACAGCCGAGCAGCTCGGCTACGACTCGGTGTGGACGGCGGAGGCCTACGGCTCGGACGGGGCGACGGTCCTGGCCTGGCTGGCGGCCGGGACGAGCACGATCAAGCTTGGAGCCGGCATCTTCCAGATCCCGGCGCGCAGCGCGGCGATGACCGCGATGACGGCCGCGACCATCGACCAGCTGTCGGGCGGGCGGATGCTGCTCGGTCTCGGGACATCGGGGCCGCAGGTTTCCGAGGGCTGGCACGGAGTGCGATTCGCGAAGCAGCTGCAGCGCACCCGCGAGTACGTGGCCGTGGTGCGCATGGCGCTCGCCCATCAGAAGGTCGAGTTTCACGGCGAGACCCTCGAGCTTCCCCTGCCGGATGGTCCGGGGAAGGCGCTCAAGCTCACCATCCGGCCGGTTCAGGATCGGATCCCGATCTACCTGGCGGTGCTGGGGCCCAAGAACGTGGCCCTGGCAGGCGAGATCGCGGACGGGTGGCTGCCGGTCTTCTTCTCACCGGAGCACACGGCGGCCCTTCGCGTCCCGCTCGAGGAGGGCGCCGCGCGGGCCGGCCGCTCGCTGGACGATTTCCGGATCTGTCCGAGCGTCAACGTGATGATCGGCGACGACGCCGCCGTCGCGCGCAACGCGATGCGACCGATGCTCGGGCTCTATGTCGGCGGTATGGGTTCGCGCGAGCAGAACTTCTACAACCGGCTCGTCTCGTCATATGGGTTCGAGCGCGAGGCCCAGCAGGTGCAGGAGCTGTACCTCGCGGGCCGCAAGAGCGAGGCGATGCTGGCCCTGTCCGACGATCTGATCGACGCGGTCAGCATCGCCGGGTCGCCGCAGCGGGCGAAGGAGCGTCTCAGGGCATTCGCCGATGCCGGCGTCGAGACCCTGATCGTCTCGCCGATGGCATTCGACAACGATGAACGCAAGGAGCAGCTGAGGCTTGTGGCCGGCCTTGCGGCGGATTTGCGCTAAGCCGATTCCGCACGTCTGGCGCCAAACATCCCTCTGCGCCGCGTGGAATGCGAACGTTTGGCGCCAAACATTCTTTTCAGCCTGCCCATCGCACCCCTCACACCCTCTTCCCAGTTCGTTTGCACCGGCTTCGGCACTGCGTCAACGAGGCTAGCCTGTACACGGATGAGTAGCAACCAGCCGCCCCCGCTCGTCGACTACAACCTGTTCGAAGCCGACGCCCCCCTGCGCGAGGCGCTCGAGCGCGAGGACGCCGCATGGGCACAGGACATGGTTCACGATCTGGGACGTCTCGCCGGCACGCAGGAAGCGATCGACTGGGGCTTCCAGGCCAACGCCCATCCTCCCGAGCTGAGGACGCATGACCGGTTCGGCAACCGCATCGATGAGGTCGAGTTCCATCCGGCCTGGCACAGGCTGATGGAGGTGGCGATCGGCCATGGGCTTCATGCCCTGCCGTGGCGCGAGCCGCGTCCCGGCGCGCATGCCGCGCGCGCCGCCGCGTTCTACATCTGGTCGCAGGTCGAAGGCGGGCACGGCTGCCCGGTGTCGATGACTTACGCCGCGGTCCCGGCGCTCCGCAGGCAACCCGATCTCGCCGCGCTTTGGGAACCGCTCATGACCACTCTGGATTACGACCCTGGCCTGCGCCCGGCAGCGTCCAAACGCGGAGCACTGTTCGGGATGGCGATGACCGAGCGGCAGGGCGGCTCGGACGTTCGCAGCAACACCACCCGCGCTGTTCCGCTTGGGACCGGCGGCGAGCATCTGCTCACCGGCCAGAAATGGTTCTGCTCGGCCCCGATGTGCGACGCGTTCCTCGTGCTTGCACAGGCCCCCGGTGGCCTCACTTGCTTCCTGCTGCCGCGCGTTCTGCCTGACGGGACGCGCAATCGATTTCGCATTGAACGGCTGAAGGACAAGCTCGGCAACCGATCCAACGCATCGGCCGAGATCGAGCTCGACAGCGCTTGGGCCGTGATGGTGGGGGAAGAGGGGAGAGGCGTGCGCACCATCATCGAGATGGTCAATCACACGCGGCTCGACTGCGTGATCGGGTCGGCCTCGCTCATGCGGCAGGCCGTGGCACAGGCGACGCACCACACCGCGCACCGCAGCGCATTTGGAAAGCTCCTCAGCGAGCAGCCGCTAATGGTCAACGTGCTCGCCGATATGGCAGTGGAGTCCGAGGCGACGACCATCCTGATGATGCGGATGGCCGGCTCCCTCGACAAGGCAGCGGACCCGGACGAGGCGCATTTCCGCCGCCTGGCGCTGGCCGTGGCCAAATACTGGACGTGCAAGCGCGCCGTCGCGGTCGTCGCCGAAGCACTCGAGTGTCACGGCGGTAACGGTTATGTCGAAGAGTCGATCCTGCCGCGCCTGTACCGTGAGGCGCCGGTCAACTCGATCTGGGAAGGCGCCGGGAACGTGAACGCCCTCGACGTGCTGCGAGCGATGCGACGCGAACCGGAGTCGGTCGCCGCGTTCCTCGGCGAGGTGGAGCGAGGGCAGGGGTCCGACGCCCGGCTGGACCGCGCGATCGCGGAGCTCAAGCGCGAGCTCACCAACCCGGCCGAACCAGAGACAAGAGCGCGACGCGTGGTCGAACGCATGGCACTGGCGCTGCAGGGTTCGCTGCTGGTCCGGTACGGCGACCCGGTGGTGGCGGACGCGTTCTGCGCCTCACGCCTGGGCGGCGATTGGGGTCACTCGCTGGGCACGCTGCCGCCGGGCGACAGGCTGGCCGCGATCGTCGAACGGCACCGGCCTGCTACAAATTGAGTGATGCTCCAGGCCGATGAGTTGGTGCGCGCCTGGCGGAAGTCGCTCGTGGCGGCGCTGCCGCCGAGCGAGGTGGTCCTGGTCACCGACTTCGACGGCACGCTGGCCGACATCGTTCCCGATCCGGCCCTGACGTTCGCGCGGCCCGAGTCGCTTCAGGCGTTGAGCCGGCTCGTCCGGGTGCTGGCCGACGTCATCGTCTTGAGCAGCCGCACCAATGCCCAGCTCGAGGCGCTGGTGCCGATCTCCGGCGTACGGCTGATCGGCGACAGCGGCCTGGCCATCCCGCGGCATGCCCACCGAGAGGCGTTGGAGCAGCTCAATGCGGATGTCGCAGTGCTGCTCCAACGGATCCCCGGCGCCTGGCTCGAGCTGAAGCCGGCCAGCACCGCAATCCATTTTCGCAACACGAGCTTGAGCTCTGAAGAGATCGTGGCCCTCCTTCGACCTCTGCTCGAAGGCCGGCCGCTGGCGGCTTACGCGGGACGCAAGGTGATCGAGGTCCACGCGCCGAAAGCTGGAAAGGGCAGCGCCCTCGCGGCGCTGCTGCCGGGTGAGGATCCCGCCGGCGTCGTGTGTTTCGGGGACGACGAGAATGACCGCTCGATGTTCGAATACGTGAGCTCGCTCGAGAGCCCGCACATGTGCGTCGGGGTGAGCTCGCCTGAGGCGCCCGCCCACCTCTTCGACCATTGCGACCTGGTGGTCTCGGGACCGGAGGAGGCGGCCACGCTCCTCAACGACATTGTCGAGTGGGCGGAGACGGCGAGCTCTATGGCGCCGTAAGGGTCGGAAGCCCTCCGTCCTTGATTTCCAGGTCCAACCACATTCCGCTTGCTTCATTGCCCCCGACCAGCGACGCGATCCGGTAGCTGCCGGGCGCGCTCGCGGTGAACGCAAAGCCCGTCGACTGGCCGGGATCCAGACCTTGCTGCGGGTTGGGCGTCGACCAGTCGGACTCCACCGGTGAGGTGGCCCTGCCGTCAGCGACGATCGCACACGAGTTGGGCACCGTTCCGTGGTTCAAGCACTGGATGGTGACCTGCCACCCGGTAGGCACCATCAGCACAAGCGCGCCGCTGCTGTACCCGTCGTAGTTGAACTGGTTGTCGGTGGCCGGGTGGCCGGCGATCAACGTGACGACGGCGATGTGCATGGCGGCGTCGACCTTGATGAAGGTCTTGGGATCGGGTTGGGTGCCGGGGCCGGTGCCCGTCACCGGATCGCAGGCGGTTGCGCAGAGGAGGAAGAATGTCGCGATGAGGCAAGCTCCCCAACGCCCACCACGGTTCCTGCTGTGGTGGGAGGGCCTCGAGACCTGGAAGCAGCTGGCGCTCTCGTTTCCTGTGTTCGCTGTGCTCACGTTCCTGCTCAACATCGGTCCTTTCAATCAGCCGATTCTGCGCTCGGTCTTCTATGGGGTGTTCGAAGGAGGGGTGCTCACCGGGCTGCTGGCGGTGGCCACGCGGACTGAACGCGGCCGCCGTTAGCGCGGCGTCGATGACCCGACGGGCGACACGACCAGGTCGCGCAGGTCTTGCACCTGCCGGCTGATCCACCGTGTGATGTCGTTGCTTCGCACGACCTCGCGCGCCCCCTCGTTCAACTTGCGCCGTTCCTCGGGAGCCATGGTTAGACCCGCATACATGGCGGCCGCGGTGGCTTCCACGTCAAAGGGGTTGATCGACAGCACGTGCTCGTGCAGCTCTTCGTGAGCGCCCGCGTTCTCTGACAGCACGATCACCCCGTTGGTAGCGTTGACCAGTGCGCCTTCTTTGACGACCAGGTTCAGCCCGTCGTAAACGGGATTGACGACCAGCACATCGAAGTTCTTCAGCGACGCGACCGCCTTGCGCTCACTCTCGCCTATCTCCAGCCGGACCGGGAGCCACGCCTCGGTGCCGAACTCGCTGTTGATGCGGCCCACGGTCTGACGGATCGTCCGGACGTATCGGCTGTAGACGGCAACGTCCTGGCGTGACGGCTGGAGGAAGGCCCAGAACTGAACCTTGCCGCGCAGCTCAGGGTGGTAACGCAGGAGCTTGTCGTACGCGATGAACCCGCGAACGATGTTCTTAGACGGATCGGTTCGGTCAATGCGTGCGATGAGGTGCGGCGGTCGCCACGTCGCCAGGTCGCGCTCCTGTCGTTTGACTCCGCGCGACGCGGCCAGCCTTGAGGTGGTCGCGACGTCGATCGAGATCGGGTAATGGCGCGCGTAAACAACGCGACCGCCGAAGAAGACGGCACGCTCCTTCTCGTCGACCTGCAGACCGGCGTTCTCCTCGCACGTCAGCAGGAAATTGCGAACGTCCAGGCTCGACTGGAAGCCGACGATGTCGCATCCGAGCAATCCCTCGAGGATCGCGTCTCGCATCGGCTTGGGAAGCACCTTCCAGTACTGAGGTGTCGGCCATGGAACATGCACGAAGTGCTGGAGCATGGCGTCAGGCAGGGCCTTCCGCACATATCCCGGAACCAGGTAGAGCTGGTAGTCGTGCACCATGACCAGTGGCCTCCTGGGTGCGTCGCGCGCCACCTTGATGACCTTCTCCGCCATCAGCCGGTTGACCGAGACATAGCCGTCCGTCCAGGCCTGGTGGATGCGGTCGTCGATCACGGGCTCGTTGCCGAGGTCCCAGAGGTAGTGCTGGATGAACCAGAGCACCGGATTGGCGAACACGCCGTAGTACATGTCGTATTGCTCCCTGGTCGGCACCGCGTAGTGCAAGCGACCGGTGGAGTTCAACAGCGGGACCGTGAACGCCGCGCCCTGGCTCGCGGCCATCTGGCGCTCGTCGTCGTTGCGTGCACACGCGACCCACTCTGCCTCGGTCGCCTCGGCGAGGGTCAGCAGCGCGGTGATCACCCCACCGGCTCCGCGCTTGAAGGTACCGCCCTCCAGATTCGGCTCCCGCGGCGCGCGGTTGCAGACAAGGATCGGCGAACATTCGGGCAGGGTGCGCGCGACGTATGCGCGCATCGACGACCCGGGGCTTCCACGCTCGGCCGACGCTAGCGCGTCCTCGCGGCTCCGCACGCGGCTACCGGATCAACTTCGAGCGGTCTACCGGAACCTCTCGCACCCTGATCCCGGTCGCCCGAGCCAGTGCGTTGGCCAGCGCAGCCGGCCCTGGGATCGCCGGCGGCTCGCCGGCGCCTTTCGCTCCGAGCGGCCCGACCGGCGAGGGGACCTCCAACAGCACCACGTCGATGAGCGGAATCTGGTCCGCCGTGGGGAGCTCGTAATCCAGGAAGCTGCCCGTTCGGAGCTGGCCCTCGTCGTAGAACAGCTGCTCTCCGAGCGCGCGCCCGATCGACTGCGCCGACCCGCCGTGGATCTGGCCCTCCACCTCGGGCGGGTTGATCGCGCGCCCCACATCCTGGATCGCCGCGTATCCCGTCAGCTGGAAGGCTCCTGTCTCCGGGTCGGTGCGAACCCGCGCAATGTGCACCGTGAAGGCCGGCGATGCGCTCTGGACAGCCGAACGGCCGGTCGCGTTGATGGGCTTGTGGCGGCCCATGAACTCGGTGCTCAGCGCCACCAGCTTCGTGATCTCCACGAATCGCTCGGGCACGCCTCTCACAGTGACGCGGCCGTCCAAGATGTCGAGGTCCTCGGGCGCCGCCTCCAGCTCCTCGGTCGCGATCTCGAGCAGCTGCCGCCTTGCCTCGAGTGCGGCTTCGTAAACCGCGCCACCGACGCTGTAGGTGACCTGGCTGCCGGCGGCCATCGGGCTCTGCGGGGCGAACGACGTGTCGCCGATCACGACGCGAATCTTCTCGGGCGAGATTCCGAACCCCTCGGCCGCGATCAGGGCGAGCCCGGTCGAGGAACCGCTGATGTCAGGCGACCCGACAAGGATCGACACCGTGCCATCGGGCTCGACCCGGCAGCCTGCGGCGGCCGGCGATCGAGCCCCGCCCCACGATCCAAGCGCGACGCCCACGCCCTCGCCCGGGCCGGCAGGGGCTGTGTACAGGGGATGCAGGCGCGCGGCCTCCAGGCACTCGACCATCCCGATCCGTGGCCAGGGAGCTCCGTCCGCGTTGAGATCACCTTCACGAGAGGCGTTGTGCAGTCGGAGCTCGATCGGGTCCACCTCGAGGGTCGAGGCCAGCTCGTCCATCGCCGACTCGAGCGCGAAATAGGCCTGCGGCCCGCCCGGCGCGCGATAGGCGTCCGTGGGAGTCTTGTTGGTCGAGACCTCGTAGCCGGTGATGTCGAAGTTGGGTATCCGGTACGTGCCCGCGAGAAACGAGCCGGTGATGCCCGCATGCCAGCCGCCGGTCGCGCCGTTGTCGAAGTGATACTTGGCACGAAGCGCCATCAGAGTTCCGTCGCGCTTGGCGCCGAGCTCGAGCTCGAACCGCGCCGCGGGCGCGGGGTGGCCCATCAAGAACTCCTGCTGTCGCGACAGCGCCAGGCGCAGCGGGCGCCGGACCTTCTGGGCCAGGAGGACCAGGAGCGTCTCGAGCAGCATGACCTTTCCGCCGAAGCCTCCGCCAACCGGCGTCGAGATGACGCGCACCTCGTGCGGTGCGGCGTCCAGGACCTTGGCGATCTCGTCGCGCACCGCGAACGGACCCTGGGTTGGGGCCCAGACCGTGGCGCCGCCATCAGGCTCGAGCCGCACCATCGACACGTGCGGCTCGATGAACCCGTGGTGGACCGCGGCGATCCGGTACGTCCCCTTGACGACCACCTCTGATGCTGCCAGGCCGGCTTCGACATCGCCGCGCTTGTAAGTGGCCACGGAGCTGACGTTGCGCGGTCGCTGGACCGGCTCGGACTCGGACTCGGTCGCCGCACCGTGCATGGACGCATCTCCTTCGGCGCCTTCGGCGTCTGCCTCCAGCACCTCGGGCGCTCCTGCGCGCATCGCCTGCTCGGGATCGAACACCGAGGGGAGCGCTTCGAGATCAACCTCGACCAGGGCTGCTGCGTCCGACGCGGCCGTCTCGCTCTCAGCGATGACTGCCACGACGGGCTGGCCGGCGTAGAAGATGCGCTCCACGGCCAGGGGTTTGTCCGGTCCGGCCGCCTCGACGTCCTGCAGGTCCGCTCCCGTGACGACCGCCAATACCCCCGGCGAGGCCAGGGCGGCCCTGGTTTCGATGCCCCGGATGCGGGCGCTCGGCAGGTGGCTGAGCACCAGCTGAACGTGCGCCAGCCCAGGCATGTCGAGATCGGCTGTGAACCTGGTCGAACCATCGACCTTCCCCCGACCCTCCTTTCGCCGCAGGCCCCGAGTCCGATTCGTCATGGGCCGATGATGGCACGACTGGGGAGATGACTCCCCGGGGGGATAGGTAGACATTCACCGCCCGCACAGCCACAATGGGGGGTGGAGTAAGTGGCGGCGATCGTTCGCCACCCCTCGTCGGCGCGCTCTCGCCCCGGTGGTCCCGCGAAGACACCGGGAAGAAGGCGGGGGGGAAGAGGCTCTCGCCTCAAGCTTTGATAGGGGAAAGCTATGACTCCAGTCTCGTTACGGATCCTCAAAGCCCTCGCTGTGGGCGGCGTGGCAAGCCTTGTGCTGGTCGCGTGTGGCGGAGGAAGCGGAAACAACAGCACGTCGCTGGCTTCGAACCAGACGCTGACGTTCCCGATCCTCGCCGACTTCGGCACCCTGGACCCGGCACTTGCCGACGCCGAAACCGACACCGAGATCTCCCAGAACATGTTCGACGGCCTCGTCAAGTTCGACGAGAACCTCAACATCGTTCCCGACCTCGCGTCCGCGGTACCGACGGCGTCGGCCGACGGCTTGACCTACACGTTCAAGCTTCGCACCGACGTCACGTTCTCCAATGGTGACAAGTTCACCTCCAAGGACGTCCTCTACTCGTGGAACCGCGCGGCCGCGATGCAGGGCGCTTACGCGACCAACCTTTCCGCCATCGATGGGTACAGCACGGTATCCACCAACACCGTCAGCGGCGCCGCCCTCGAGACACTGCTCGAAAAGAACGACCCGTCGGTGACGATGAGCGGGCTCACGGCGCCTGACGCCTCCACGGTTCAGGTCAAGCTGGCGAGTCCCGCCGGCTGGTTCCTCACCGCCATCGCCCTCGCGGGAACAACTGGCGACATCGTCGACCAGAACGCGGTCAAGCAGGACTTCGACAACTGGTGGACCAACCCGGCCACCGCCATCGGCACCGGGCCGTTCAAGATGACGGCTCGCGTCCCGAAGCAATCGGTCGATTTTGCGGCCGTATCCAACTGGTGGGGCTCTCCAAAGCCGACGCTGACCAAGGTTCACCTCGACGTCTCCGTCACCGACGCGTCGACCGCCATCACGAAGTACGAGCAGGGCGGCTATGACGTCGTCGGATACGGCGGTTACAGCAACCTTCCCGTCGCCGACATCACTCGCATCCAGGGCACCAGCAACGAGAAGGCTCAGTTGACCCTCCAGCCCAAGGTGCGCACCTACTGGGTCAGCTTCAACATGGTTCACGACTCCAAGCGCCAGGCGGGTGGACCCTTCCTCCTGTCTGACGGCCAGAGCGCGCACGACCTGCGCCTGGCCTTCGCCCTGGCGGTCGACAAGACCAAGCTGGTCTCGACCGTCTGTCTGAACATCGTCTGCACGTCGGCGACCGGCGGCCTGATCCCGCCGACGCTGATCGGCTATATGGGCGCCAACCAGGATCCCCTGGCCAAGTTCGACGCCACCAAGGCCAAGCAGCTGCTCCAGTCGGCTGACCCGACCGGCAGCAAGACCAAGGGCCTCACCTACACCTACGACCCCGAGAACGCGCTCAACAAGCCGACCGCGGAATTCCTGCAGTCACAGTGGCACGACAACCTGGGGGTCGACGTTGCGATTGCTCCGGTCTCGCACTCTCAGTTCATCCAGGCTCGCCTCAAGGGCGCATACGTCCTGTCACGCGACGGTTGGCAGGCCGACTACAACCACCCGCAGGACTGGTTCGACAACCTGTGGGGCAACGTCGTCGGATGCCCTGACTCGGGCTGCACGACCGGATACGACACGGCCGCGTACGACGCCTTGCTTAAGAAGGCCGATGCCGAACCGATGCCGGCGGCGCTCGCTGACTACAAGTCACTCAACCAGATGCTCATCGACGACGTCGTCTACATCCCGCTCTACTACTCGGTGGGCTCGTTCCTGATCAAGCCCTACGTCAAGGGCGCAGGCACCAACGCCTTCTTCGACCACTACTGGAACGAGATCCAGATCCTCTCGCACTAAGTTCGATCGCAAAGAGGGCGTCCGTTCGAAGCGGGCGCCCTCTTCTTTCTTTCTCCCTCCCTCGCAGGGGGCAATCAATGAGTACCATCCTTATCGCCGCTCTGCGCGCAGGGTCGAGGTGGGGGGTGATTCGACTTGCAATTGACCTCACAATTGAGCTGAAGTGCTGACCAGAGGCACGCTGATCTACATCGGCCAGCGGTTGTTGCTGATCGTGTTCACTGTTTTCGCGGTGTCCTCGATCGTCTTCCTGGGCATTCACCGCCTGCCCGGCGATTCGCTGTTCAACGAGCACCTCCACGGCACGCAGTACCAGCTGATCCTGCATCACTACGGTCTCGACCGGCCCCTGTGGGACCAGTACACGAGCTTTCTCGCGGGCCTGTTCCTGCACGGCAACCTCGGCGAATCGCTCGTCAACCGCGGCGTCCCCATCACTCCGCTGGTTCTCCGCGAGTTCACGGTCAGCGGGGAGGTGGGGCTGTTCGCCCTTGTGTTCACCATCGGCCTGGGCATGCTGCTCGGAGTGGTCGCTGCGATCCGCCAGAACACCTGGGTCGACTACCTGCTGACGACCACCTCAGTCATCGGCTACAGCATGCCGAGCTTCGTCATCGCGACTTTCCTGCTTCTTGTCTTCGCTGTCTGGCTCGACAACCTGACGCAGGGCACGTTCTATTTCCAGATCGGCTGGACGGGCCGGTTCGGCACCATCGGTGAGATCTGGCTTCCCGCATTCGCGCTCGGATTTCCGTACGCGAGCATCGTCGCCCGGCTGACGCGTGCGAGCATGCTCGAGGTAATCCGGCAGGACTACATCCGCACGGCACGCGCGAAGGGCGTGCGCGAAACCGTGATCATGGTTCGCCACGCACTCCGCAACGCTCTCATCCCGGTGATCACCATCCTCGGCCCGCTGGTGATTGGGATCATCACCGGCGGAGTGATCATCGAGAACATCTTCGGCATCCCGGGCCTGGGTAAGGAGTTCGCCACGAGCATCCTGAACCGTGACTACAACATCGTTATCGGAGTGTTCACCATGTATGCCGCGATGGTCGGTCTGGCCAACCTCGGGGTCGACCTCATGTATGTGGTGATCGACCCCAGGATCCGTTACTGATGGCAACTTCAGTTACCTATCCGGTTCCGGGGCCAGGGCCCGCACCGGTGCTTGGAACCGCCGGCCTCAAAGCGCCTGAGCAGGCGAGCCTTTGGAGCGACGCTTGGCGACGTCTGAGACGCAACCGGCTGGCGCTGATCAGCGCCATCTACCTGGTCCTGCTCGTCATCGTCGCCCTGGTCGCAATTGTCCATACGCCGTACTCCTATCGGGAGGTGGGCGTGGCAAGGCCGTACTCGGGCCCCAGCGCTGCGAACTGGTTCGGCGCCGACATCCTTGGCCGCGACGTGCTGAGCCGGCTGATGGTCGGGGCCCAGATCTCGCTCATCGTCGGTGTCGGCACGCAAATCTTCGTAGTTGCGGTGGGCGTTCCGATCGGGCTCATCGCGGGCTACTACAAGGGCCCGTTCGATACCGCGGTGTCTTTCATCATCAACGTCTTCTACGGCATCCCCGACCTGCTGGTGGCCATGATCCTGCTGCTGCTGCTGGGCCCGAGCCTGAACAACATCATCATTGCGATCGTCGCGACGCGATGGATGGACATGGCAAGGCTGGTCCGCGGCCAGACCCTATCTATGCGCGAGCGCGAGTTCATCGAAGCCGCGCGCTCGAGCGGCGCCAAGCCCGCCAAGATCCTGTTCGGACACATCCTCCCGAACTCGCTCGGCCCGATCATCGTTCAGGCCACCTTCGGCGTGCCGGCCGCCATCCTGTTCGAGGCGTTCCTCAGCTTCCTGGGGATCGGTGTTCAGCCTCCCACGCCGTCTTGGGGCTCGATGGCCGCAGACGGCCTGGCCGCCATACGGATCGCCCCGCACATGGTGATCTTTCCATCGATCGCGCTTTCGCTGACCCTGATGGCATTCAACTTCCTGGGCGACGGGCTGCGCGACGCGCTCGACCCGCGGCAGAAACGATAGTGCCGGCTCCCATCCTGCAGGTGAAGGACCTGCACACGGAATTCCTGACCGACGGCGGTGTGGTGAAGGCCGTCGACGGCGTGAGCTTCGACCTCTATCCCGGTGAGAGCATTGGCATCGTCGGTGAGTCCGGCAGCGGGAAATCGATCACTGCCCTGTCGATCCTCAGGCTCGTACCCGATCCCGGTCGAGTGGTGGGCGGCCAGGTGCTGTTCCAGGACAAGGACCTCCTGCAGATCAGCGGTGAGGAGATTCGCGAGATCCGCGGCCGTGACATCGCGATGATCTTCCAGGACCCGCAGAGCTCGATGAACCCGGTACTGCGCACGGGGTTCCAGATCGATGAGGCGATGCTCGCGCACGACAAGGCCACAAAGAAGGAGGCCCACGTCAGGACGATCGAGCTCCTCAGGCGCGTGCGAATCCCTGCGCCCGAGGCTCGGGTCAAGGATTTTCCTCACCAGCTGAGCGGTGGAATGCGCCAGCGCGCCATGATCGCCATGGGCCTCGCCAACGCTCCCTCGATCCTCATCGCGGACGAGCCCACCACAGCGCTCGACGTCACCGTTCAGGCGCAGATTCTCGAGCTCCTGGGCGACCTCAACCGCGACCTGGGCACGGCGATCGTGATGATCACGCACAACATGGGCGTGGTGGCAGGCCTCTGCACCCGAGTCCTCGTGATGTACGCCGGCGAGATCGTCGAGCAGGGACCGGTGGAGCAGATCTTCGAGAATCCACAGCACCCGTACACGTGGTCGCTGCTGCGCAGCATTCCCCGTGTAGACGCGCTTCGGCACGAGCGACTTCGCTCGATCGAAGGCCTCGCCCCGGACCTGCTGCACCCTCCCACCGGATGCCGGTTCCATCCACGCTGTCCCTTTCGCATCGAAAAGTGCTACACGGATGAGCCACGCCTGCAGGAGGTCGCGCCCGCTCAACAGGCGGCCTGCTGGGTCACGATGGATCGCGCGCGCAAGGAGATGGACGCCGACAACCTGACCGATATCCGCCCGGGGGCCGGCTCGGGCCTGCACAAGGGCGAGATCACCGCGTGATGGCGGAAGCCGCGCGCGAGCAGGACCCGACGCCTCTGCGCGCCGGAGCCAAGACGCTGGTGCGCGTCGAGAATGTCGTCAAGCACTTTCCCGCCGGACTTGGTCAGTCCGTCAAGGCCGTCGACGGCGTCAGCTTCGAGATCGTCGAAGGCGAGACGCTGGGCCTGGTTGGGGAGTCGGGCTGCGGGAAGTCGACGCTCGCCCGTCTCGTCACGCAGCTCCTGCCGGTCACGTCGGGAAAGATCTTCATCAACGACGTCGAGGTGACAAAGCTTCGCGGCGAGCGCCTGCGGCAGCAGCGACGCCAGATGCAGATGATCTTTCAGGACCCCTTCGCCTCGCTCGACCCTCGGATGACGGTCGGCGACATCATCGCCGAGCCGCTCGTCAACTTCGGCGTCATGCGAGGACGCAAGCGCAACGACCGCGTGCAGGAGCTGCTGAACATCGTCGGGCTGAACCCCAACTTCAACAACAGATATCCACACGAGTTCTCGGGCGGCCAGAGGCAGCGCATTGGAATCGCGCGGGCGCTGGCGCTCAACCCCAAGCTCGTCGTGTGCGATGAGGCGATCTCCGCGCTGGACGTTTCGATCCAGGCGCAGATCGTCAACCTGCTCGAGGACCTTCAGCACGAGTTCAAGCTCACGTATCTGTTCATCGCGCACGACCTGTCGGTCGTCCGTCACATCAGCGACCGCGTGATGGTCATGTATCTCGGAAAGATCGTCGAAGTCGCCGACAGTGCCGGCACTTACACGAATCCGAAGCACCCGTACACGAAGGCGCTGCTGTCCGCCATCCCGGTGCCGGACCCGCGCATCCAGCGGGGCAAACGGCTGGTCGACCTGTCGGGTGAGGTTCCCTCGCCGCTCAACCCTCCGTCCGGCTGCCGGTTCCACACCCGCTGCCCGATCGCGCACGTCCCGACTCCATGCGCCGAAGTCGAGCCGCCGCTGGAGGAAAAGCTCAGAGGCCACCTGGCGGCCTGCCACTTCTCGCAGGACGTTTAGAGGGAGAGGTCTCCCTTCCCCGTTAGGGGGAAGGTGTCCCGCCGCGAAGCGGCCGGACGGATGGGGGGAGTCTCAGCCGTGACTAATGCTGCAAAATCCGCGCTTGAGTCCAGTAGTCGTCGTATAGCGCGTTCCCGCCGACGCCCGCCACGTACGGATGAGACAGGTACTGCTGCACGCCATAGACCAGCGGAGCGAAGACCGAGTCGTTGATCAGCATCTGGCCGGCGGTCTTGTAGTCCACAAGGCTCTGGCTCAAAGGCGCCGCGTCGGCCGCGGCGACCACTTTGTCGAGGTTCGGGTTCGAGTAGCAGGACCCAGACGAGCTCGCTCCGGTCACGAACAGGTAATCGAACCAATCCTGGGGATGGTCGTAATCAGCGCTCCAGCTCTGACGAAACGCGGGGTAGGCGCAGCGGCCGTTCCGGTCGTCGAAAAACGTTTTGCGATCCATCTCGACGCAGGCGACCGTGACACCGAGGTTCTTCTGCCACTGGGCCGCGAGGTTGGTGCAAACCGCCTTGTTGAATGCGTTCGTGTCGTATGTGTAGGTGAGGCCCTTGACCTTCGAGCCGTCGGGGTCCCACGCCTTGTACTCAGTCTTCGCGGCGGCGGCATCGAACTTCGCGTTGGCGTCGACCCCATCGCCGAGGTATCCCTGCAGGCCCTTGCTGATCAATCCTCCGGTGGCGTCGACGCACGCCGTCTTCTGATTGCACACCGCGTCCTCGAGCGCCGCGCGGTCGATCGCCGTGCTGAAGGCGTGCCGGCCCGCCCGGCCGGCGTCCACACCCGCGAACGGACCGCTCCGCAGGTTGAAGCCGACCCAGAACGTCAAGCCGATCGGGACCAGGTTGAGCTGGCTCTTGAGCTTGGGGTCGGACGTGTAGCGGGTGGCAGCCGCAGGTGGGAGGCCCTGCCGCCCGTAGCCGATGAGGCTGAACACGCCCGACTCGTACTGCGTGACCTGGGTGGTCGAATCGGGCACCACCTCCACGTGCACATGCGCGAGCTTGCCGGTCGAACCTCCATACCAACCGGCCGCCGGCTGAAAGTCCATCGACTGTCCTGGCACCCGGGCCGTCATGCGGAACGGTCCGCTCCCGATGAGGGTCTCGGGCTTTGCGAACCAGGCGTCCTCACCAGCCGACGCGATGACCTTCTGGTCGACCACCCAGAACGGCCACAGTCCGACCTCGGCGAAGAAGTAGCCCGCCTGTTTGGTCAGCGCCGCGGTGAACGTGAAGTCGTCCACCATGGCCAGCCCGGTCAGCTGGTTGGCCCTGCCCGATGCGACGGCGTCGTAGCCGGCGACGACGTTGAACAGGCCGGCGTAGTCACCTTGTTTGGCGGCGGCGCGATTCCAGCTGTAGATGAAGTCACCCGCGGTGATGGGATCGCCGTTGGAGAACCGGCCGTCGTGGCGCAGATGAAAGGTGTAGGTGAGCCCGTCGGCGGACACCGTGGGCTGGCCAGCAGCCAGGTCCGGCACCTCGCGAAGCTGCGCATCAAACCTGTACAGGCCCGAGAAGACGTTGCGCATGATGTCCACGTCCCCGGGGGCCGAGATGAGCGCGGGATCGAGGTCAGAGAGGTCCTGGAGGACGGGGAAGCTCAGCGTCTGGTCTGCCGCGAGCTTCTCCGGCGTGGGTGCGATGGTCGGCCTGCCCAGGGTGACAACGAGCAAGAGCGCGATCAACGCGATCGCCACTCCGGCGCTTGCAGGTAGATACCGGCGCATCCCGCGGCGGGGAGGCGGGGCTGGCTCGACAGGCACAACTGGCTCGACAGGCACAACTGACTCGACAGGCACAACTGACTCAACAGGCACAACTGACTCGACAGGCACAACTGACTCGACAGGCACGACTGACTCGACAGGCACGACTGGCTCGACAGCCGCGACTGGCGCGACTGGATCGACTGGATCGACTGGATCGACTGGGTCAGACAGTGAGGATCACCTTGCCGGTGCTCTTGCCTTCGGCCACCGTCGCGAGCGCTCGCGGCGCCTCGCTCAGTGGAATCCGGGCTGAGATGTGCGGCTTGATCTTGCCCGACTCGTAAAGGTCGAGCAGCGCGCGCGCGGCTGGCGCGATGAGCTCGGGCGCGCGTTTGGCGTACAGGCCCCAGTGAAGCCCGACGACCGAGTAGTTCTTGATCAGTACGTGGTTGGTGGCCGCCTGCGGGATGCGCCCGGAGGTGAAACCGACGAGTACGATCCGTCCCTCGAAGGCGATGCATTTCGTCGAGCGGTCGTAGACGTCGCCGCCGACGGGATCGAACACGACGTCGGCCCCGCGGCCGCCGGTGACCCGCTTGACCTCTTCGACGAAGTCCTGTGTCTTGTAGTTGACCGCATGGTCGGCGCCAAGGCGGCGGCAAACCTCCACCTTCTCGTCCGAGCCAGCGGTCGCGATGACGGTGGCGCCCGCGGCCTTGCCCAGCTGGATCGCGGCGCTGCCCACACCGCCCGCGCCGGCATGGACGAGCAGCGTCTCGCCGGCTTTGAGATTGGCGCGGCGGTGAAGGCCGAACCACCCGGTCTGAAAGATCAAGGTGAATCCGGCGCCTTCTTCGAAGCTCATCTTGTCCGGCATTTGCCTGACCGATTGCGCAGCCGCGTCCGCGATCTCTGAGTAGCCGCCTCGCGTGAGCCCGGCATTGTCGACCAGCGCCATCACCCGGTCTCCCGCCTTGAAGCCTGCGCCCGGCGGTGAGCTCACGACCTCGCCGCTCACCTCGACGCCAGGCACGAAGGGCAGCTCAGGTTTCGACTGATAGAGCCCCGCCACCATCAGCGCGTCGGGAAAGTTGATCGCCGCGGCTCGCACCCTGATCCGCACCATGCCTTCGGCCGGCTCGCCAGGGGCGATCTCCTCGAGATTGAGGGACTCCGGGCCCCCGAGCTGCCGAACCACCCAGGCTTTCACCCAGGCAAGGCTACAGCAGGACCATCGGCCGGGCTCAGCGAGGTTGGTAGAACCCGGCACTCCGAAGCATTAGCACCAGCACGACCGAGACCACGATCCAGAGGACGATCGCGACCACCTTGGCACCGCAGCTCCAGTTCGCGCGCCACAGGTACCAGAGCCCGGCGGGCCAGCAAAACAGAGAGAGAAGGATGTAGATCGCAACACTGGCCACGCCGCCACCGATGGACCCGCGCACCGGGCGGCTGAACTCCATGTGCTCGCCGACGCGGCGCCAGTCCAGCTCGGGAGGCAGTGGCATTTCGGGCGCGGCCGCCTGGGCGGCTCTCTCGCGTCTCTCGTTCTCGAGGCGCTCGAGCTCCGAGGGAGCGACCCACGAGGGCATTGCCGGCGCGGGCGCCGCCTGTAGAGGCGGAGGCTCGGCGGCAACAGGTGGCGGGGGCGCATTGGGCATCATCGTTCGCTGGCCGCCGAACGTCTTCCAATCCCGTCCGTCAAAACGCCATTTCCCGTCCGGGGAGACCGCGTCGTTCCATACGCGTCCATCCCAGAACCAGTTGCCGTCCGCCGACCAGCCGGGCGGGGCGTAACCGGGCGGCTGCGCCATCAGTGCTTGCCGTTCATGACCACGAACAAGGTCGCCGCGATTCCGACGAGCACGAGGCCGGCAAAGATCAGGAGCAGCGGTGCGCGACCCGCGATGATCGAACCCCGCCGCCGGGTCTTCGGGGCGCGCGGCAGCTCTGCCGACGGGCTCGGCCCCTCGAGGTCGACGAGCCGGTCGGCGGGAGCATTGCTGTCGATCGCCGACAGCACCACACCGGGATTGCGCCAGACAGGTGGGCGGAAGGTGATGACCGTCCCGTCGCGGCCGACGAGCAACCGCGTGCCATCCTCCCACCGGCCGCCGACGACGATCTCCTGCCACAGGATGTTGACGGCCCGGCGGTCGGCATCGCGCAGCGAGATCCCGGACGGCCCGACGATCATGTGCTCGCCACTGCCGTACAGATGCGGGAACTCGGTTCCTGGAAGGGCGTGCGCCTCCTGCGTCGGGTAGGGCGCGAAGTGGGGCCGCGGTGTTCTCGTGCCCGTGGGGACCACAAGAATGAGGGTGTCGAGGGCGGCCTTGAGGGCGGCGGCGACCTGCGTGGCAGTGAGTGCCGCGGCCTCCGCGCGAACCTGGGACAGCGCGAACGGCGCAACGCCAAGCAGCTCGTCGTGCACGGCGCTGTCCATTTCCGCGATGGCCGATTGCGGATCGGACAGAGCCTCGTCCATCGCCGCCACCGCGCGCGCGAGCTCGGCCGCATCGGGGCCGGTCAAGGAGAGGACGTCGGCGACGTCGAGCAGGGCCGAGCCAGCCTGGGTCGAATGCTCGAGCAGCGGATCGGTATGAGCGATCAGGTGCGCCAGCCGACCATCCAGCTGCTCGTAGCGCGTCTGCACGCCATAGCTCAGCCCTTCCGTGTAGCGGATGCGCTGCATCGCCCGGTGTCCCAGGATCGACAGCCCGGTGGTGAGCGCGGTCGAACGCTCGCCGACCATCGAGAGCGTCACGCCCAGGCTTTGCTGTTCGACCAGCACCGGGTAGTGCAGGCGCTTGGGCGTCAGCGGCGGAGGCGCCAGCCGGCCTCCAGGCGGAAGGTCAAATCTGAGCTCGGGGATGACAGGGCCTGCGAGCCAGGCCGCCGCGTTGCCGGCGGTGAAGTGGCGGGCTGCCCACGCCTGGACGGCTTGTGGAGTCAACCAGCGCATCCCGATCTGCGAGTAGTCCACGGTGCCGAAGCCCGTGGCGCCATAGCGCAAACGCAGCGTCTCCCTGAAGGACGATTGGTAATGGCCCGCAGCCTCCGACTCGATGATGCGCCGCTCTGTCGGCACGCGATCGAGCGGGAGGGCGGCCAGCGCGGCGATGACGTGGTTGAAGAAATCGACGACCTGCGCCGCAGTCCCGGTCACGGTGAACGCCGTGCGGACCTGATCGACAAACCCGTTGTAGTCGTAGGGCTGCTCGCCGAGCCCCGAGAGTGCGAGGTGCTCGATGAGATGGGTGACGCCCGCCATGTACAGGGGCTCGTCGGCCTGGCCGACGCGGAACATGAGCGCAGCGCGAATCCGCCCTGGCACCTCGGCCTGAAAAACAGGAATTCCGGTGACGACCCAGCGCTTGGGGGTGACGGGCGCATTGGCGCTCAACAAGCGGCCACTTTACAGTCTGGCCCCGAGCCCAACCCCCTGCAGTGCCTTGAACCGGCAGAATTCTTATTCAGCCGGCGTAGCTCAGCTTGGCAGAGCAACGGTCTTTTAAACCGATGGTCCAGGGTTCAAATCCCTGCGCCGGCACCTTCCGGCTTCAGGCAGCCTTCGTTTGCAGCATTTCGAGGATCGTTTGCTGCTGCTGGAGGATTTGCTGCTGCTGCTCGAGCATCTGCAGCTGCCGTACGTTCATCGCGTGAAGCGTGGTCAGGGTGACGTGATCTGCTTCGGCGCGTGCGTCCTGGCTGGCGGAGATGATGTTCTGGCCGACGATGATGATTGGCAGCAGCACCAGCTGGAGGAACGACTGGCTCAACCATGAGATGCCCGTGACGGTGTCTCCATGCATGAATGCATGCCACGCCTGCGGCAGAGAGACAAACGCGATGAGGACGAACAGGTAGGCCGCCCACATCGTCCCGACGCTTTTCGTGATCAGGACCGCCAGCCTGCTGTTGAACTGGCCGATGGAGCCGGCTCCATGTATGACGTTGCGGACCTGCCGGGTGGTGACCAGGCGAGGTTGGTGCTCGGTCGGCGCGGCCTTCGCGGCCGCGTACTCGGCCCGATGCTGGGGACTGCTCTTGCGTCGGTCCACGGTCGGTTCTGTCATCGCTTCCTCCTCAGCATTCGGGCGTCCTCGACGCAGAAGATTGAAACCGAATTGAGGCCGCGGCGCCGGCCAGCTCCTGGCGGGTCGACGATGGCGTGAGTTTAGGCTGCCGCTTGATTTTTTTTGATCTTGCGCAGGGAACCGGGCGTTAGCTCGTCGTAACCACCATGGAGAGAGGGATTCGTCACAGGGTTGGTGGCCGCTCCTTGCGCAGGGGAGGGTCGCTTGCCCTTGCTCTGGGCGCGGGGTTCGCCCTGGCCTTCGCGCTGCCGGCCCAGGCCGCGACGGACACACTCGACCAGTCCCAAAGCCTCACCACCGGCTCCGAGGCCTCACCATGGATGGCCCAGACCTTTACCGCCGGAATGACCGGTCAGCTGGACCGCGTCTTCCTGGCCACGTACCTGCAGTATTCCGGGAGCGGCACGGTGGCGATCCAGTCTGTCACCGGGGCGTTCCCGGCCGGTACGACGCTGGGCACCACGGTTTTCAGCGGCACCTTGGGAGGCTACAAGCAGCTCCACGAGTTCACGTTCACGCCCGCCGTCCCGGTCAATGCGGGGTCGCAGTACGCCATCGTCGTCAAGATCTCGGCGGGACGCTCGTACTTGACCTGGTACGACAGCCACGGCTTCCCCGACTACGCGGGCGGTCAGCTCTACGTCGGTTACTCGTCCACCACCTGGAAGACGGACCCCATGTACGGGGGCGAATTCGCCTTCCAGACGTGGGTGATCGGGGGCAGCTCCAACCAGGCGCCCACCGTGGCCGCGGACAACGCAGCTGTGACCGTCAACGAGGGCACCGCGGCGGCAAACACGGGCACCTTCTCCGACCCCGATGGCGATGCGGTGGCCCTTACCGCTTCGGCAGGTACGGTCACCCAGACTGGCACGAGCAGCGGGACGTGGTCTTGGACGGAGCCGGCTTCTGACGAGGCGGCGAGCCAGGCCGTGACCATCAAGGCTGACGACGGACACGGACTCGTTGCAACCGCCCCGTTCACAGCCGTCACCAAAGGCGTCAAGCCGACCGTCACCATATCGCTGGCGACCACGGGGCTCTCGGCCCCGTCTCTGAGCACAGCCACTTCGTTCTCCAGCCCTGAAGGGACTGCCGTCAATCTGAATGGTTCTGCCTCCGGCCCGTCGGCCGAGGACAACGCTGCCGGCTTCACCTACAGCTGGACCGTGACGAAAGACGGAACCTCGTACCGCACCGGAAGCACCGCAGCGTTCAGCTTCACGCCGGATGACGAGGGAACGTACGTGGCCACCCTCCAGGCCACAGACGACGGCAACATGACCGGGACCAGCTCCGTGACGGTCATCGGAACCAACGTCGCACCGTCAGCCAAGATCACGAGCGTCTCGTGGACGCCTCAGCTGGTCCTGACCGTTCACCAGTCGGTGGACTTTGCGGGCACCTTCACCGACCCGGGCACGCTGGATACTCACACCACCGGTTGGGACTTTGGCGACGGCGTGACCGGCTCCGGACTTTCGGCCTCGCATTCGTACAACGCAGCCGGCACATACACGGTCACGTTCACCGTCACCGACGATGACAGCGGCGTCGGCCAGGCGACCACAACCGTCACAGTGCAGACCCCACAGCAGGCCTTGACCTCGATTGGCGTCTACGTCCAGGGCTTAAAAGGCCTGAACGGCGGCCAGAAGAACAGCCTCATCGCCAAGCTCGACGCCGCCAGCGCCTCGATCACTCGTGGCAACACGACTGCCGCTACCAACCAGTTGAACGCCTTTCTCAACGAGCTGCAGACGGACCTCAACGCAGGCCGTATCTCGAATGACGACATGACGGCGCTGAGGGGTGCCGTCAACAACGTTCAGGCTGCGCTCGGAACGTACAACCGATTCCTGTCCTGGATTGGTAGTCTCTAGGCCTTAGACTCCGGCCATTCTCGATGGCCGAGGCCGCTCTTCCGCCCGCTGACCTCCTCCCAGTCGGGCGTCGCGCGAACCTCCCTTATCGAGCCGTCCGGCTGGTCGCTTTACCCTTGCTCCGGCTGTGCTTCCGGTTCAAGGTGGAGGGGCGAGAGAACATCCCGCTCACCGGTAGCTACATCGTCATCGCCAACCACCTCAACTGCTCCAACTTGAGGAAAACCCAGGCAGCTTAGGGCCGTGCGGCCTCAATCAGACAAGCACTCGAAGTCGAGTTCCAATCAAGTCCAGAAGGACTAGGCTGCAGCCGTGAGCGCCGAGCCGCCCCCGCCCCCGCCTGTGTCGCCTGACGGCATCTACTACTGGGACGGAGCGAAGTGGCAGAGCACCCTCTCCCACGACGGCCGGCAGCGCTGGAACGGGACGGCCTGGATACCGGTGAGCCAGGCACCGCAGACTGGCCCTGCGCTGCGGGAGCCGACCACGTGGACGAGGCCTCTCCAGTTCGCGGTCGCGGGCTGGTTTGCGCTGCAGGCCGCATACGCCGCCAGTCAGCCCTTCTGGTACATCAGCACGATGACGCAGTACGCCAACGCGATGAACCAGCGCGAGCAGGCCCTACACCCAGGCGCCCCCAGCCCGCCTCCAGAGGCGCTGGCATCCGCGAATGGCATCGCCACCGTGATGTTTGCGATCGGGATCGTGTTGGTGGTCGGCGTCTCGGTGGCCGTCATCGTGGCTGCGTTCAAGCGCTGGACCTGGGCTCATTACGTGGTCATGGCGGTCCTGGCACTCGAGTTCCTGTCGTCGGCGGGCGGACTCGCGAGCACGGCCGCTTTTTCGGCGCTCGCCGGTGAATATGCCGGGCCTCCCGGCTGGATGGTCGCCTTGAATTTGGTGTCCGCTCTGGTGTCGGCCGCCCTGTTTGCGTTGATGCTCGTCGCGGTCGCCCAGAAGGGACCGTGGGCGATGAAGAAGGTGAGCGCATGAGCGTCCAGCTGTAGCCTGACGGCAAGTTCTAGTGGGACGGCCAACGTTGGCTGCCGCTGCCCCAAGACCCGCCCTGCCGGACGGGGGGAACTGGTTGCGGTGGCTGGACGAG
>DATBZR010000056.1:0-64109 GCA_036513095.1 Candidatus Dormiibacterota bacterium
GCCGTGGTGGCGTTCCTATTGGTGGCTGCCTGTGGCAGCTCGCCCGGCGCAACCGCCAGCTGCAACGCAAAGACCGCGACCTCCGCCACCGACTGCGGCGGCATGTCCGGTCTCGAGACCGCGGCCAAGGCCGAGGGCACGCTCAACGTGATCGCGCTGCCGCCCGATTGGGCGAACTACGGCGCGGTCATCGCCGGCTTCACCGCCAAGTACGGGATCCCAGTCAACTCGATCAACCCCAACGGCAGCAGCCAGGATGAGGTCAACGCCTTCGACGGCACCAGTAACGCTCCGGACGTCGTAGACGTAGGCCAGGCGGTCGCGCTCGCGAACACCGCGAAGTTCGCGCCGTACAAGGTGGCGACCTGGAACGACATCCCCGCTGGCGCCAAGGAAGCGACCGGCCTCTGGTTCAACGACTACGGCGGCTACATGGGCATCGGCTACGACTCGACCAAGGTGCCTGGTGGCGTCATCAACGCGGTCTCGGACCTCCTGGGATCGGGTTTCAAGAGCAAGGTCGCCCTTTCCGGCGATCCCACGAAGTCAAACCAGGGCCTCAACGGCGTGATCATGGCCGGCGTCGCCAATGGCGGCTCGCTCGACGACGTCAGCAAGGGCGTCGCCTTCTTCAAGCAGTTGAAGCAAGCCGGCAACTATGTGCCGGTGGTCGGCACTGCCGCCACCGTCAAAGCCGGGCAGACCCCGGTGCTCTTCGAGTGGGACTACCTGTCCACCTCGCACGGCAAGGACGTGTCGAGCTGGAAGATCTTCGTTCCGTCGAACGCGATCATCGGCGGGTACTACAGCCAGGCCATCAACAAGGCGGCGCCGCACCCGGCCGCTGCGCGGCTCTGGGAGGAATACCTCTACTCGGACGCCGGCCAGAACCTGTGGCTCAAGGGCGGCGCGAGGCCGGTCCGAATGGCCGCAATGGTCACGGCCGGAACGATTGACACCGCGGCCGCGGCTGCGCTCCCGGCCGTGAATGGAACCCCGCAGGTCCCGACGGGCGACCAGACGAGCAAGGCGAGTGCCTACGTCGTCGCCAACTGGTCGGCGGCCGTTTCTTGACCGCTGCCGGAAGTCCGGCTCTTGACACCGCCGCTCGCCCCACCGGGGGCGGGCGGCGGCTCTCGCTTTCGTGGCTCGGCGTGGTGCCTTTCTTCGCCTACGTCGGCGTGTTCCTGCTTCTGCCGACCGCGATCATCGTGATCGGTTCGCTCACCGCCTCGGGCGGTGGTGTGTCGCTTGCCAACTTCGCCGGGATCAACAAGCCGTACATGGTGAAAGCGTTCACCCTCAGCCTGTCCGTGTCCGGGGTGAGCGCGATGGCCGGTGCTTTTTTCGGCGCGGTCCTCGCGTATGCCGTGGTCACTGGCAATCCCAATGGGCTGCTGCGCCGCTCCATCATGTCGGCGTCCGGGGTGCTGGCCCAGTTCGGAGGCGTCGCGCTGGCCTTCGCCTTCATCGCCACCATCAGCACGGTCGGTTTCGTGACAGTCTTCCTCAAGGACCACGGGATCGACATTTACCCCAACGGGGTGTGGCTTTACGACGCTCCCGGCATAACGCTGATCTACGTGTACTTCCAGATTCCCCTGATGGTGCTCGTCTTCCTACCCGCATTGGACGGCATCCGGCCGCAGTGGCGTGAAGCGACCGAGAGCCTCGGCGGCAGCACCTGGCACTACTGGCGCTACGTTGCGGGCCCTTTGCTCGCACCTGCGTTCCTTGGGTGCACGCTTCTCTTGTTCGCGAACGCGTTTTCCGCTTACGCGACAATCTCAGCCCTGCTGACGAATGGCGGCACTTATGTTCCTCTGCAGGTCCAGGCCTTGCTGACCAGCGAAACGGAGCAGTCGCAGCCCGGCCTGGCCCAGGCGCTGGCCCTCGCCATGATCCTCATCGTCGTCATCGTGATGACGCTGTACGCGTTGCTTCAGCGGCGCACAACGCGATGGCTGCGCTAGCGTGAACCGTTCCCGACGGCGCAAGCTGCGGATCTTTCGCTCAGTCGTTCTGCTGCTGATGGGCGCGTTCTTCCTCGTGCCGATAGGCGCGATGCTGGAGTTCTCGACGCGTGGCAACAGCGTCACCTCCGCGCGCACGCTCGATGCCTGGGTTCAAATCGCCCAGACACCAGGCCTGGTGAAGGGGATCGTGGTCTCGCTCCAACTGGCGGTGATCACGTCGATCGGGATGCTTGCGTTGTTGCTGCCGACGATGGTGTGGGTGCGCCTGCGCCTCCCTCAGATCAGCCGCATCGTCGAGTTCATCTGCCTCCTGCCGCTGACCGTCCCGGCGATCGCGCTGGTGGTCGGCCTCAAACCCCTCTACATCTGGATCAACATCAACGTGACCCCCTCTGTCCTCGCCCTCGCGTTCGCCTATCTCATTCTTGTATTGCCGTACAGCTACCGCTCGCTCGACGCCGGGCTCGCGGCCATCGACCTCAAGACGCTGTCAGAGGCGGCGCGGAGCCTGGGCGCAGGATGGTTCACGGTCATGTGGCGCATCGTCATCCCCAACATGCCGAGCGCAATCCTCAATGCATCCCTGCTCTCGGTCGCCCTGGTCCTGGGCGAGTACACGGTCGCCAACCTGCTCAACTTCCAGAACCTGCAGGTGGAAGTCGCGTACGTCGGCCTCGTCAACGCCGGCACGTCGATCGCCGTCGCGGTGGGCGCCCTTCTGCTCGCCTTCATCCTCCTGATGGTGCTTACGCTCGTCGGCGGCCGCCTCCAGCAGCAGAACTACGTCCCCGGACAGAGGGCCTGACGTGGGCTCCCAAACCGCTAGAGGGCACGCCGGCGTCGAGGTGAGGATGGAGGCGCTGAGCCGCCGCTACGGTCCTGTGGTCGCTCTTAACGAGCTGACCCTGACGATGGCCCCAGGCGAGCTCGTCGCCCTTCTCGGGCCGTCGGGATGTGGCAAGACCACGGCCCTGCGCTTGGTCGCTGGGCTCGAAGAGGCCAACTCCGGCCGCGTCGTGTTCGGCGGCAAGGACGTGACCGGCCTGCCGGCCAGCAAGCGAGACGTCGGGATGGTCTTCCAGGCCTACTCGTTGTTCCCGCACATGACTGCTTTGCAGAACGTGGCCTTCGGCCTCACGCTCCGGCGCAAGACCGCCGACGAACGTCGCCGGCGGGCGGGGGAGATGCTCGAGCTGGTCGGCCTGTCCGGGTTTGCTGACCGTTATGCCAGCCAGCTCTCCGGCGGCCAGCAGCAGCGCGTCGCCCTGGCCCGCGCGCTCGCCATTGAGCCCACGGTGCTCCTGCTGGACGAGCCACTGTCGGCGCTCGACGCCAAGGTGCGCTCCCGTCTGCGCGACGAGATTCGCCGCGTTCAGCTCGACGTCGGGATCACGACGCTGTTCGTCACGCACGACCAGGAGGAGGCCCTCGCGATCGCAGATCGCGTGGGCGTGATGCAATCGGGTCACCTCGAGCAGCTGGGCCCGCCGATGGAAATCTATGCGCGGCCCGCAACGCCATTCGTGGCCGAGTTTGTCGGCCTGACCAACCGCCTTCCAGGCGAGGTCAAGTTCGGGATGGTCGAGGTCAGAGGAACCCAGCTGCCGCTCGTCCAACCAAACGTGCCGACTGGTCCCGCCATCGCACTGGTGCGCCCCGAGGCGGTGTCGCTGGCGACCGACGGCGCGATGTCCGATGGGCCGCTTGTCGGTACCGTCATCGCCGTCGCCTTCCTGGGCGCCACGAGCCGGGTAACCGTGGACCTCGGAGACGTCACGGTGATCGCCCAGATGCCCACGTCGACCGCCGCGAGCACCCCCGCCGGCACGCGCGTGCGGCTTGATTTGCGCGACGACCCGGTCCTCATCGCGAGGGAAGAGAAAGACTCGGTCGACGCGTGAGTCCGCCTGTCGCGGGCCTCACCACCCATCGCACGCTGGGGCCTGGTTCGGTGCTTCGTGAGGGCTCACGCGGGGCGTACCGGGTGGTCGCGGAGCTCGAGGGCGAGCCGCACGTGGTGCGGCGAGAGCTCGTCGGTGATTCCAACCTGGGTTCAGCTGCGCCAACGCGACCGATCATCACCCTGGCGCACATCACCGATCTTCACGTCACCGACGTGCAGTCGCCCGCTCGCTTCGAGTTCGTCAACCTCGAGTGGGAGGACCCGCGCTTTCGAGAGCTCCTGACCATGCAGCGGCCCCAGGAGGCGCTCAACATCCACGCGATCGACGCGATGGTGCGGGCGCTCAACGCGATCGAGGGAGGGCCGCTCACCGGCAGCCCGATCGCCCTGGTGGCGATGACCGGCGACTCCGTCGACAACACGCAGCGGAATGAGCTCGACAATTTTCTGGCCCTCCTCGACGGCGGCACCGTCCAGCCCGATTCGGGTGGGCCGGGATACGAAGGAGTGCAGGCCGCCGGATGGCCGGGCGAGATCTGCTGGAAACCCGATGGCCCAGAGGACGGCGACGTGTTCCAGCGAGATCTTGGATTCCCCCAGGCACGCGGCCTATTGGAGCGGGCGATGCAGCCGCTGGAGTCCACCGGTTTGAAACATCGCTGGCTCGGGTGCTATGGGAACCACGAAGAGGTCTGCCAGGGGGTGGGCGTCGTCACCCCGGGCCTGGCCCGCGCGATGGCAGGCTCGCACAAGCCGATCGCGCTGCCCGATGGGCTCGATCGCGAAACCGCGCTCGAGACATTCGTGAAGCGCCCGGAGTACTTCATGACCGGGCCGTTCCTCGAGGTCACACCAGACGCAATGCGGCGGCCCATCACACGCATGGAGTTCGTCGAGGCGCACCACGAGTCCGGACGGCACGGCTTCACAGACAAGAACCGCGGGGAGGGGACCGCCTACTACGTTCACGATACGCGCGCGATTCGATTCATCACGCTCGACACGGTCTGCGAGGCGGGAGGCGCCGACGGGACCATCGACCCGCCTCAGCTCTACTGGCTCGAACGCAGGCTCGAGGAGGCGCATTCGTCTTTCATGGCTCGCGACGGGTCAACCGCGCGGACTCAGTATTCCGACCGCTTCGTCGTGGTGCTCTCTCATCACGGTTTCGACACCCTGGCCAACCCAAGGGCTGAGCAGAGAAACGACGAGGTGCTCGAGCTCCTGCTCCGCTTCCGGAACGTGGTGCTGTGGCTCAACGGGCACATTCACGCGAACCGGATCACGCCACGCGTCTCGTCGCATGGTGGACATGGCTTCTGGGAGGTGACGACCAGCTCGCTGGTGGATTGGCCTTGCCAGGCCCGGCTGGTCGAGCTGTTCGAGACCGGTGACGGGCTGCTCGGGATCGGCTGCACGATGGTCGACCACGCCGGGACGGTTAGCGGCAGCCAGGACGCAAAGCCCGACCTGGCCGGGTTGCACCGCGAGCTCGCCGGCAACGCTCCATTCAACGGCTACGACTCGTGGCGCCCGGGAAAACCGGAGGACCGCAACGCCATCCTCCTTCTTTCCCGGCCGTTCTGAGCCCCGCCCGTTCCCCGTGGAGTAATGTTGCGTAGAACGCTACAGATGCGTACGGTGCTACACGGAAGAGAGAGTGGTGATCGGGCGGCTCTTGCCGGATTCCTTCGGGCTCCGCGCTACGAGGTGCTGCCGACAGAGGACGTCGAGGGGCTCGTGGCCGCGCATGTCCCGCCCGAGGTCACGATCACAATCACGGCGTCGCCGCGCCGCGGGATGGATGCGACGATCACTCTCGCCGAGCGCTTGTCGCGCCAGGGCTACACCGTTGTCCCGCACCTCTCCGCAAGGCTGATCCGGGACGCCTCTCAACTTCACGAGATCCTCGGCGCGATCAAGGAGATGGGCGTGCGCGACGTCTTCGTGATCGCCGGTGATGCCCGCGAGCCGGCGGGAACCTTTCCCGATTCGGTGTCGCTGCTCGAGGCGATGATGACCTCCGGTCACGCTCTCGACGACATCGGCGTCTCCGGCTATCCCGAGAGTCACAGCTTCATCGACGACGACATGACGATCCAGGCGATGTGGGACAAGCGGCGGATCGCGACCTACATCGTCAGCAACCTCTGCTTCGATCCGCGCGTCGTCAAGAAGTGGGTCGGACGCGTGCGCCGGCGCAGGGTCCAGCTGCCCATCCACGTCGGGATGGCAGGGGTGGCGGACCCGGCCAAGCTGCTGCGCATTTCGACGCGGATCGGCATCGTCGACTCAGCGCGCTTCCTGCGCGGACACTCCAGCTGGTTCCTGCGCATGCTGCAGCCGGGTGGCTACGACCCGCAGCGCTTCGTCAACGCGCTGTTCCCCGAGCTCGCTTCACCCGACCGCGGAGTCGCAGGGCTGCACGTGTTCACGTTCAACGAGATCGAGCCGACCGAGAGGTGGCGCCAGGCAATGCTGGCGCGCACGGCCTAGCGGCACAACAAGTTAGTAGGAGGAAGCATGGCCGTCACATTCCCCTCGGATCTCGATATCGCGCGCAAGGCGCGCTTGCTGCCGATGCCGGAAATCGCGGCGCGCATGGGAATCGGTCCTCACCTGCTCGAGCCGTATGGGCACGAGGTCGCCAAGATCAAGCTGGACGCGATCGCCGAGCTGGCTGACCGGCCGAAGGCGAAGTACGTCGTGGTCTCTGCCATCACGCCGACGCCGCTCGGTGAGGGAAAGACCACGACCACGGTCGGGTTGGGTGACGCGCTCGGTCACATCGGCAAGCGCGCGACCGTGGCGATCCGTCAGCCGTCGATGGGACCGACCTTCGGCATCAAAGGAGGGGCCGCGGGCGGCGGATACAGCCAGGTGGTGCCCATGGAACGGCTGAACCTGCACCTGACCGGGGATTTCCATGCGGTCACGTCGGCTCACAACCTGCTGGCAGCGATGATCGACAACTACATCCACCACAGCCTGCGCGACTTTCCGATCGACCTTCACAGCATCACGTGGCGGCGAGTGCTGGACGTGAGCGACCGCGTGCTGCGAAGCGTCGTCGTTGGCCTCGGCGCACCGGAAGACGGCGTGACGCGCCAGACGGGGTTCGACATCACCGCCGCGTCCGAGGTCATGGCGGTGCTGGCCCTCTCGACCTCCCTCCAGGACATGCGGCAGCGTCTCGGCCGCATGGTGATCGGCCTCGCACGAGATGGAAAGCCGATCACGGCGGACTTCCTCCACGCGGGCGGCGCGATGACCGTGATCATGCTCGACGCCATCAAGCCCAACCTGCTGCAGACGATCGAGAACACGCCCGTTCTCGTCCACGCCGGCCCTTTCGGGAACATCGCGAACGGCGCCTCTTCCGTTCTAGCCGATCTCATCGGCATTCACGCCGGCGATTTCCTGGTCACGGAGGCGGGCTTCGGCGCGGACATGGGCGCGGAGCGATTCTTCAACATCAAGTGCCGCACCTCCGGCCTGGCTCCGGACGCGGCGGTGATCGTGGCCACCGTGCGCGCGCTGAAGGTTCACTCGGGCAAGTACAGGGTCGTCGCGGGAAGGCCATTGCCACCCGAGCTGCTGATGGAGAACCCGGACGACGTCCTCGCCGGCGCCGCCAACCTCCGCAAGCAGGTCGAGAACATCCAGATCCACGGTGTGACCCCGGTGGTAGCGATCAACGCCTTTCCCGGCGATCACCCATCGGAGCACCGCGCGATCCGCGAGCTGGCCGAGCACCTTGGAGTGAGGTCGGCCGTCTGCAACAACTTCGCCCAGGGCGGGAAGGGCGCGACGGAGCTGGCCCAGATGGTGGTCGAGGCGGCCGACGAGCCGAGCACCTTCAAATTCCTGTATCCGGACGCGGCCACCCTCCGAGAGAAGATCGAAGCCGTCGCGATGCGCGTTTACGGCGCCCGGGCGGTCGAGTACGACGCGGTCGCCGCGAGGCAGCTGGATTCATTCGAGGCGAACGGGTTCGGCCGGCTGCCCGTGTGCATCGCCAAGACCCACCTGTCGATCTCCTCAGATCCGAAGCTCAAGGGAGCGCCGACCGGCTGGGTCCTGCCCGTGCGCGAGGTGCGGGCCTCCGTCGGTGCGGGCTTCATCTACCCGATCTGCGGAGAGATGAGAACGATGCCCGGGTTGCCCACGACTCCAATCGCCGCAAGCATCGACATCGACGAGAACGGACAGATCGTCGGCCTGAGCTGACGCAAGCAGCGGCCGGGAGGGCGTCGTGGGCAGACCTAGGCTGCGATGTCGACGACGAGGCGGCTGGGCGAGGCGAGCGTGGAAACCCTGAGGCACGGGGTGCCCTCGAGGCCGAGCGCCCACTGCTGGTAACCCTCGAAGTTCTCCACCTGCATCACCTGGCGCAGGGACACGTAACGAGGGAGGGCCGATGTGGGGCCCGTGTAAGCCGTCCAGTTGCTGATCGAATGGATCACGATCAGTGCGCCGGAGCTGCCCTCCAGCGTGACCTGGTCGCCTCGTGGTGAACGCGAGAACACGGTGGTGCTCTGGGGCGTCACCGTGTAGCTCGGAACGCCGCCACCAAACTCGATGACGAAGCGGTCGTACCCCGGATGCTGGCCCAAACGGATGGCGGTCACCGTGGAGGTCGCGACGGAACCGCCGCTGCTGCCTGCGCAGGAAAAGCCGGCCGGCGGAATCGGCGAGGCGAGAGGTGTGGGTGAGATCGAAGGTGAAGGCGATTCGCTCGGGCTCACGCTCGGGCTTGGCGAGGAGAGCGGGCTCGGCGGCACGGTTGGAGTAGAGGCCGGGCTGGCGGAAGGGTTCGATCCCGTCGCCGACCCGCAGGCTACAAGCAGAGCCGCCGCGCACACGACGGCCATCAGCCGACGCATAAGGAGATGCTGAAGCTAGGGCTGCTGCTCGCCAAGGGCCGGTCGGCCTCAGCGCCGAGGGCCGCACGGCCGTCTTCACTCGGTGGGGTTTTCTGGGTGGGCTCCGTTTCGCCTCCGCTCGACGGCTTCGGCGAGCAGGGTCGCGAGGTCGATGACTTGCAGCTTGGCGCCGGTTTCCCGCACGCCGTCGTCCAGCATCACTGTGCAGAAAGGGCACGCCACCGCCAGCGTCTCCGCGCCGGTCTCGGACGCCTCGCGCACGCGCTCGTGGCTGATCGGCCGGCCGCGCTTGTCCTCCATCCACATCCGCGCGCCGCCCGCGCCGCAGCAGAAGGTGCGCTCGCGATTGCGGGGCATCTCGACCGCCTGGCCGACCGCTGCGACCAGCTCTCGCGGTTGGGAGCGCACGTCGTTGTGCCGGGCGAGGTAGCAGGAGTCGTGATACGTGATCTTGGTCTCGCTCGCCAGCGGGTTCAGCTTCCCCTCTCTCACGAGCCCGGCCAGGAACTCCGTGTGATGAACGACCTCATAACGGCCGCCGAAGTCCGGGTACTCGTTGCCGATCGTGTTGAAGCAGTGCGGGCAGGTCGTGACGATTCGCTTCACCCCAGTCTCGTTGAGGGTTGCAACGTTCTGGCCGGCCAGGCGCTGGAACGTGTACTCGTCACCCATCCGGCGCGCCGGGTCTCCCGTGCAGGCCTCGCGCGGGCCGAGGATCGCGAAGTCGACACCCGCCTCCAGCATCAGCTTGGCTGTTGAGATGGCGGCCTTGCGCGCGCGCTCGTCGAACGCCGGCGCGCAGCCCACCCAGAAGAGGACGTCGGGCGCCGCCTCGCCCGGCTGCAGCACGCGCACACCGAGGCCTTCGGCCCAGTGCGTGCGGTCTGCCTGCGGCTTGCCCCACGGATTCGAGGAACGGTCGACGTCTCGGAGCATGGCGCCCGCCTCGTCCGGGAACCGCGACTCGACCATGACCAGGTTGCGGCGGAGGTCGATCACGTGGTCGATGTGCTCGATGCCAACCGGACACTCGCGCACGCATGCGCCGCACGTCACGCAGTCCCACACGATGTCGTCGGTCACGGCGTTCGGGACGATGGGCGGGGCTGTGTACGCATCACCCGCGGCCAGCGCCTTCGGGCCTTCCACCATCAGCTGGTCGCGCAACGCCATGATCAGCAGCTTTGGCGACAGCATCTTGCCAGTCGCGTAAGCCGGGCACACGTCCTGACAGCGTCCGCACTCGGTGCAGGACATCGTGTCGAGCATCTGCTTCCAGGTCATGTCGGTCACCTTTGCCGACCCGAATCGCACCTCCGCCTCGGGTTGCCCGAAGTCGATCGGTTCGAGGCGTCCGCGGGCGCGCGTACGGCCGAAGTACACGTTGAGCGCCGCGACGACGATGTGCAGGTGCTTGGAGTACGGAAGGTAGACGAGGAAGCTCAGGATGATCAGGATGTGGGCCCACACCGCGGCGCGTTCGAGGTAAGGGACCAGCGGGCCGTGCAGCACCTTCGCGATCGAGCCTGAGATGGGCGCCCAGCTCGCCGGGTAGTCGTTGAGGCCCAGCGAGATCTGGGAGGCGTGCCAGAGAAGGAGCGTCACGACGATGCCCGCGATCATGGCCAGGATCAGGTCCGCCTCGCCGATGTGGCTGCCCACGAAGCGCTTCGGACGCTGCACCTTGCGAATCACGAAGGCAGTGAGTACGCCCAGCAGCACGAGCAGCGCGAAGACGTCGACCAGAAGCGCGTACCAGCCCTGGGCGCCCAGCCACGGCAGCGTCGCGTGCGGATCGACCGCGCCGATCATCGCGATCACGATGGTCGGGAACAGCACGAGAAATCCCCAGAAGATCGCGGCGTGCATCGCACCCGGGAGCAGGCGCTGCAGCAGCTTGCTCTGCCCCACCACGACGACCACCTCCGCCTTCGCGCGAGCCGGGACGTCGCCAAACCGCGCCGCCGGCTTGCCTGATCGAACCAGGCGGAAGAGCAGAAGCGCCCGCCGGCCGAAGAGCCCTCCGGCCACCATCAGCGCAAGCGCGAGGACGACTGCGTAAGCGGCGATCACTGCTGACCCTTGAGTGCGCCCTGCGCGCGCCCGGCTCGGATTTCGGCGGAGATCGCAGGCAGGATCTCCTTGAGGTCGCCAACCACGGAGTAGTCGGCGTTCAGCATCATCGGCGCCTGGGCGTCCGAGTTGATGGCGAGGATGCGCTTGGCCCCCTTGAGGCCGGCCATGTGCTGCGTGGCCCCGCTGATACCGCAGGCGATGTAGACCTCGGGCGCCACCTTCGTCCCCGTCTGCCCGACCTGGTCCGTATGCGGCCGCCACCCCGCGCTGGTCACCGCGCGCGAGCACCCGACCGCGGCGCCGAGGAGTCCGGCGAGCTCCTCGATGATGGCGAAGCCCTCCCTCGATCCGACTCCGCGGCCGCCGCTCACCACCACCTTTGCCTCCGCCAGTGAAACGCCGCCGCCGGATGCGGGAACGTGCTCCACCACGCGCAGGAGCAGGTCCTTTTCGCTCAGCTCCGGCGCAAAAGGTTCGATGTCGGCAGGCATCGATGACGGCTCGATCGCGACCACGTGCGGAGCCACCGTGATCAGCGGTCGCTCGCTGTTGAGTCGCGCCTCCTCCAGCAGGCTGCCGCCCCATCGAAGTCTCGTCACGGTGACCGGTGGGCCAGGCGAAACCGAGGTGCAGTTCGCGGCGAGCGGCAGCCCGGTGCGGGCGGCAAAGCGCGCCATGACCTCGTTGCCGCGATCGGTTCCGGCTGCGAGGACGGCACCTGCGTTCAGCTCAACAGCAAGCTGGTTGAGGATCGCGGCCCACGCGTCGGGGGCGTAGGCTCCGAGGGCGACGTGCTCCGCGACATGGGCGACTGCGACCCCGTGCTCCGACAGGTCGGTTGCGGACCCGATGAGCAGCGCATGGACAGGCTGGCCGAACGATCTCGCGAGCGTGAGCGCCTGCAGGGATGGATCCGTGGCCTTACCCCCGGACTGCTCGACCAGGACCAGGACCACTAGAGCACGCCAGCCTTGCGCAGCATCTCGACGACCGCCGGAGCGGCCGCGGCGCCCGTACCCAGGACCTCGGCCTGGCGGCCCTGCCCGGCCGGCACCACGAGCCTGACGAGCTCCAGGCGCGGCGCCGGCCTCGCCGGCGTGCTGACCGCGACAGGTTTGCGGCCCGCCCGCATCCGGCCCGGAACGGAGGGATAGCGCGGGAGGTTCAAGCCTTCCTTCACCGTGAGCACGGAGGGCAGGGGCACCAGGTAGACGTCGCGGCCTCCCTCCACCTCCTGCTCGCAGCGCACCGAGGCGCCGTCGAGGACCACGCGCTTCAGGCCGGTGACGCACGGGCGGCCCAGCGCATGCGCGACGCGCACGCCAACCTGGAATCCGCCCGAGTCGGCGGACTCGTTGCCGAAGAAGATGAGGTCGAAGGGCCCGGAAGCGGCCTCGTCGGCCCGGATCGCATCAGTGATCGCGGCAGCGGTGGATTCGCCATCCCATTCCGTGCCGTCGGTCTGGAGGTGGATGGCGCGGTCGATGCCGAGCGCCATCGCGTCGCGCAGCTGCTCGACCGCTTCGGGCGGCCCAAGCGTCAGCACCACCGAGTCGCCCCCGTTGGCCTCGATGATCCGCACGGCCTCCTCGACACCGCACTCCTCGTGAGGGCTCATCGTGAAGCCGAGGTGGCGCGTGTCGATCGCGCGCGAATCCTCCGTCAGCACGATGCGGCCTCCGGTGATCGGCACCCTCTTGATGGTCGCCAAAACCCTCATATAAGCGGGGTCCCCGCGAAGTCGCAGCGCTTGCGCTCGGACTTCGTGGGGATCCTCATTTTCGTGGGGGTTTCATGCCCGTATGCGGAGGTTCTCGGGGTCGAACAGCGCCGTCGCGCCGCGGGCGACGGCCACGGTCACGGGGTAGCGCTCGCCCATGTATTCGACCGCCAGCCTCTCGCCCACCACCGCGTGCTCGGGCGGGAGGTAGGCCATCAGAAGGTGCTTGCCCACCGACGGCCCGGCGCCGGCGCTCGTCACGTACGACCCGCGTCCACGCCCGTCCACGATCCGCTTGCCGCCGGGCGTGAGGATCGGCTCGCGGCCGAGCATGTAGCGCTTCTCACCCGAGCGCGAGCGGTGGTCGTCCACCGTCAGCGTGCACATGATGGCCGCGGGCTCCTCGTCCCGATGCTTCAGGTGAGCGGCCTTGCCGACAAATTCCTCTTCCTTGACGCGTGGAGCCGCCATCCCGGCTTCGACCACGTTGTACTCGGTCTCGAGCTCGTTGCCGTGGGCGCGGTAGCCCTTCTCCAGGCGCCCGGTCGTTCCGTACACCCCGATGCCGCAGGGAGCAAGGCCATGCGGTTTCCCGGCCTCCCAGAGCAGATCCCAGAGCTTCAGGCCCTGGTCGATCGTGATGTACAGCTCCCAGCCGAGGTCTCCGACGTACGAGATGCGTGACGCCAGCACGCGCAGCGTATCGATCTCGATGGTCCGGCACGTGCCGAACTTGAAGCCTTCGTTGGAGACGTCGTCCGAGGTCACGGTCTCGAGTATGTGGCGCGCCCGCGGGCCCCACAGCCCGATGGTCGTCATCGACGAGGTGAGGTCCATCAGCTGCGCCGAGCCATCCGCCGGAAGATGGTCGCGAAACCACTTGCGGTCGGACATGCCGGACGCCCCACCGGTCACGACCCGGAACCGATCCTCGCCCAGCCGCATGATCGTGAGGTCGGACTTGAAGCCGCCATTTGTGCTCAAGACCGGCGTGTAGACCACGCGACCGACGGGCGTGTCCATCTGCCGGAGCGCGACGCCCTGCACGGACTCCAGCGCGCCCGGGCCGGCGATGTCGAAGATCGTGAAGGCGGAGAGGTCGAAGATGCCGGCGCGCTCGCGCATCGCCAGGTGCTCCGCATTGATGAGCGCGGACCACCAGCGAGATTCCCACTCGGCGGTGCGGCGTGTCACCCGGTCGCCGAACTCCTCCAGCAGCGGCGCGTTGGACTCGTACCACTGCGGCCGCTCCCATCCGGCGGCCTCGAAGAACGTGGCGCCGAGCTCCTTTTCGCGCACGTGAAACGGCGAGAGGCGGACGTTGCGATTGGAAGCCCACTGCTCGCTCGGATGCACGATGCCGTAAGTCTTGTTGAACCCCTCCGCCGCCCTCGCGCGCACGTGTGCGCGCGTCTTCTGGTGCTCGTGAAAGCGGGCGATGTCGGAGGAGTGAAGGTCTATCTCCGACTCCCCGTGCACCATCCATTCGGCCATCGCCTTGCCCGTGCCGGGACCTTCCTTGACCCAGACCGCGGCCGCCGCCCAAAGCCCCTTCACGTCAGGCGACTCACCAAGCACAGGCATGCCGTCTGGCGTGAGCGACAGGATGCCGTTGATGGCGTATTTCACTCCGACTGATTCGTCGCCGACGATCTCGGGCATCAACTCGAGCGCGTGCTGCATCTGCAGCTCGAAGTCGGCCTGGGTGAAGGGAAACTCAGTCGGCGACAGCGCCGATTGCTCGATCGACGGGATGTCCTCTGGGTCGTAGAGGATCGGTCGGTGCGCGTAGGAGCCGATCTCGAGGTCTCCACCGGCCTGCCGCTCGTACATGTTGGTGTCCATGTCGCGGACGATCGGATGCTCGATGTCGCTCTTCGCTCCTTTGAACCGCGGCACCGGTCCAACGTCGATCATCTGGTGCACGGCCGGGGTGAGCGGGATGTGAGCGCCCGCCATGCGTGCAATTCGCGGGCTCCAGACCCCGCAGGTGATCACCACTGTTTCGGCCTCGATGTCTCCCTCGGTCGTGCGCACGCGGCGGACACGCCCGTGCTCGACGTCGATGCCGGTCACCTCAGTCTTCGGCGCGACGTGCAGTGCTCCGGAGCTCTGAGCGTGTTCGCGCATGAGCGTGCCCATCCGCAGCGAGTCGACCACCCCCACCCCAGGCGTGTAGAAACCGCCGAGGATGATCGACTCGTCGATGTACGGGACGAGCTGCTTCACCTCGGCCGGGGTAACCAGCGAAACGGGCGCGATTCCCCAGGACTCGGCCGACACCATCCGCCGTGTGAGCTCCTGCATCCGTTCCTTCGTGCGAGCGACCTCGATGCCGCCCGACTCGGTGAAAACTCCCTTCTCCCTGTACTGGCGGACGCTGTCCATCGTGAGCGCCGTCATCTCTTTGGAGTGATCCACCAGGTAGATGAAGTTCGACGCGTGGCCTGTCGACCCACCTGGGTTGGGAAGAGGTCCTTTGTCGAGCAGAACGATGTCGCGCCAGCCGAGAAGGCCGAGGTGATGAGCGACGCTGTTGCCGACGATGCCGCAGCCGATGACGACGCAGCGCGCGTGGGTCGGAAGGCCGGCCATCGCTACTCGGGCTGGTAGGGCGACCGGACTTCTTCCGGCAGCTCGTACCACTGCATGCGGTCGCCGACCTGGGCGCGGAGCTTCCACTTCAATGGTTTCGGCTGGGCCGCGACAATGCTCCACAGCTGGTCCAGTCGCGAGCGGACGAGCTCTCGGTCCACGTCGAGCTCGTCGAGGGTGGCCCGAAGCTTTTCGGTGTTGACCTCGAGGGTGCGGTGCAGTCCCCAGTCTTCGGCCGCGACACGAGCGATGTACCCGGCATCGATCACCTCATCCCCCCAGCCGGCTTCGACCGGGTGGTCCAGCAGCAGGGCAACGAGGTCGACCAGGTCCTTGCGGTTCATCTCGTAGATCTGGAGCTTGCTCAGCAGCAGGTCGGACGGGCTTGCGCACGGGCCGTCGTGCTCGAGGCGTCCGCGCAGGTCGATCACGTGGGACATCCTGAACACGTCGATGAACACGTCGACCTGGCGGCCGTTGTGCGAGTCGTAGAAGTAGAGCCGCCGGTCTCCCTGCATCAGGTTGAACCGCTCGTTCGCCTCGTAGCCGAGCTCCGGGAAGAATTCGAGGGCAGCCTTCCGGTCGCGTTTTGACATCGCGTAGTCGAGATCGCCGTACTTGCGCTTCAGCGGCGGCTTGCGCGCGCTGGGTGAGTGCAGGTGGATGCCCGCCCCGCCAAGGAGCTTGAGCCCCAACTTCTTGCTCTTTGCCGCCTCGGCGACGCGCTCAGCCTCATCGATGGGATCTTCCAGCGGCCGTGACCCCAAGGTCACACGCCCTCGATCTCGATCACGATGGTCTTGAGGTCCGTCATCTGCTCGAGCGCGAAGCGTCCGCCCACTCGCCCGATGCCGCTCTTCTTGCCCGCGCGGCCTCCGAACGGAAGGTGCGCCTCCCAGTAGTTGGTCGACTCGTTGATGTTGACCCAACCGGTCTCGAGCCCATCCGCGAAGCGAAGGGCGCGCGACAGGTCCTTCGTGTAGACCGCGCCGAGAAGGCCGTACGGCGAGTCGTTCGCCAATGCCAGCGCCTGCTTCTCGTCGCGGAACTTGATGATCGGCGCGATCGGGCCGAACGTCTCTTCCTGGCTGACGCGCATGGATGGCTCGACGCCGTCGAGGATGGTCGCGTGGTAATAGAGGCGGGTTGGAAAACCTGTGGCGCGCTCACCGCCCAGGACCAGCTTTGCGCCGCGCTTGAGAGCGTCCGCGACGTGCTCGTCCATTTTGGTCGCGACGCCTTCGTTGTTCAGAGGCCCGAGGGTCGTGTCCTTCGCGAACGGGTCGCCGAGGCGCAAGGCGCGGGCGGCGTCGGCCAGGCGAGCCACGAACTCGTCGCGGACAGGTTCCTCGACCAGGATTCGCTCGCCGGCCGTGCAGCTCTGCCCCGCGCAGAGATAGCAGCCGACGATGGCGCCCTCCACCGCGCGGCCGATGTCGGCGTCAGCGAACACCACCATCGGACCGTTGCCTCCGAGCTCCAGCATCACATGCTTTCCGGCCGCACGGCGCGCGACCGAAGCGCCGGTCTCCGTCGAGCCGACGAAACCGACTCCGTCGACCAGCGGATGTCCGGCGACCTCGTCGCCCACCTCGGCGCCCGGACCGGTAACCAGGTTGACCGCTCCCGCCGGAAAGTCCCCTTCCGCGAGGCACTCCATCAATGCGACCGAGATGACGCTTGTCGACGTGGCCGGAGTCCATACCAACGTGTTGCCGGCGGCGAGCGCCGGGGCGATGAGCTCCGCAGCCATCGTCAGCGGCCAGTTCCAGGGGGTGATGATCCCGTAGACGCCGCGCGGGTAGTGGCGGGCGAGCACGAGCTTGCTCGGGCTGGCCGACGGCAGGACCCGGCCCTCGAGCCGCTTCAGGTCCTCGGCGGCGATCCGGAAGTACTCGGCCGCTTCATCGACCTCGCCGAGCGCCTCCGCGAAGAGCGGCTTGCCCTGGTCGAGCGTCAGCAGATGGCCGAGCTCTTCGCGGCGCTTCTCGATCGCCTCGGCGATGCGGTGCAGACGCTTCGAACGCTCGAAGCCCTTCAGTGCAGCCATCCCGGAGCGAGCCTTGTGGGCGGCTTCGACCGCGCGCTTGGCGTCGGCCCGTGTTCCCTTTGGCACCTGGGCGATCACCTCGCCGGTGGCCGGGCTCGTCGCCTCGAAGAGCTGACCGCTCTCCGATTCGGTCCACTTGCCGTCGACGAACATCTTCTTCACGGACTGGGCGACGTCGATGGTCATTTCCTTACCTTTCAATTGGTCGCCCTGCGCGCGACCGGCTATTGGGTTTGGGCTTCGCGTCAAACGCCTGCTGATAAATCCGGCGGTAGGCGGCTGCATCGACATCGCGAGGATTGCCGATGGTTTGGGGATCGGCAAACGCCTTGTCGGCGAGCATCGGAATCTCGTCCTCGCCGAAGCCAAGCTCCTGCATCCCCGGGATGTCGACGTCCTTGGTCAGCTGGTGGACGTACTCGACCGCCATCTCGGCGGCCCGAAACGTCGACACGCCGCGGGTGTCAAGCCCGAACGCCACCGCCATGCGCGCGAACCGCTCGGGTTCGCCAGAGTGGTTGTACTCCATCACCGGGCCGAGCAGACGTGCGGTGAGCGCGCCGTGGGGCGCGTCGTGCACTCCCCCCGCGGTCTGGCTCATCGCGTGCGCGGCGCCTGCCGAATCGGTCCCATACGCGAGACCGGCCAGCATCGCCGCGGCGCTCATGTGATATCGCGCCTCCAGGTTCTGCGCCTGCGAGAAAGCGACCCGCAGGTAGCGCGCCACGTACTCCATCGCCAGCAGCGCCACCGCGTCGGTGAAAGGTTGGTGGTAGACCATCGTGAAGCACTCGACCGCGTGGGCGAGCGCGTCCATTCCCGTGCCGGCGGTGACCGCGGGCGGCAGCTTGATCGTGAGCTCTGGATCGATCAGCGCGACCCATGAAGCGATGTCCGGCGTGCCGCCGACGTTGAACTTGATCTTGCGCTTGGGGTCGGTGATGACCGCCCACAGCGTGACCTCGCTGCCGGTGCCGGCGGTTGTCGGCACGGCGATCATGGGCGGGATCCGCGAGCGGATCGGGCTGTGGCCCCACTCGTAATCGACGATGCTCCCGTCGTGCACGGCGACCACGCCGATTCCTTTCGCCGTGTCCATCGAGCTGCCGCCGCCGATCGCGACCAGGCCGTCGCACCCCTGGGCGCGGTACTCGGCCGCGCCGGCGTCAACCAGCTCGACCCCCGGGTTGGCCCTGACCTTGTCGAAGACGACAGGTTCGACGTCCGAGCCGCGCAGGGATTCGAGCGCCGCGTCCAGCAGGCCCGCGGCCTTGACGCCCGCATCGGTGACGAGCAGCGGCCGGCGCATGCCGAGGAGACTCGCCTCGTTGCCGAGCTCCTTGATCGCGCCAAGGCGCTGGACGAGGCGGGTCGGGCTCTGGTAGGTGCGGAGTGTGTATTCGAGCATTCGATCTATTGAAAAGTGCGCCCTGCGCGCGCCCGGCGAAGGTGGCCGCCGGGCAGAAGCCCGGCGGCCGTGGAACTGCTATTCAACCGGAATCTCGTGGTGGATGCGGGCCAGGTCGATGCCCTGGCGCTTCCGAACGACACGTGCGATCACGTAGATCACGACGGCCACGGCGTAGGTCGCGACGAAGTAGATGACGGAATTAGGCGTCTTCTGCAGAGATGTCCCATAGAGGTTGTCTGGGTTGAATGACCACTGGTAGAGCATGAAGAGCAGGAACACACCAGTAATGACGCCGGCGACTGAGATCAGGGGAATCCCGGCGACCTTGTAATTCGCGATCGGCGACGCGTCGTAGAGGTCCTTGCGCCGCCAGGGAAGGATGATCGCCGCGACCGTGGTCGCGAGGAAGGTTAGAGCAAGCACCGCGGTGGCGTCCAGGAACACGCTCGTGAAGTCGGGCCTGTAGGCGTAGATCGCGCTGATCACCACCGACGGCACGATCATCAGGACCAGCGCGCCGTAGGGCACGCGCCGCTTGGCGGAGATGCTGGCCGCCCACGAAGGCAGCACCCGGTCGAACGCGGCGGCGAAGATGACGCGCGTAGAGGACAGGAACAGGGTTCCCGCCCAGCCGAAGAACCACAGGCCCATGACGATGATGAGGAGGGCCTGGAAGAGGTGGTTGTCGACCAGGAATCCCGCGAACATCACGGGGTAAGGCCAGATGGGAACCGGCGGTGCAGGGGCGCCCGCGACCGCGAACAGGTTGTTCCAGTAAGCGGCATTCGCCGATTGGTAGAAGTTCCAGCCGATGGTCTTATTGATCAGGAGTACGACGATCGCAACCATCGCGACCGTGACCCACAACCCGGCGAACATGCTCCAGAAAGGCTTGCGGATGTCTTTGGCTCCGCGGACCTCGCCGTAGAGGGTGGCGCCCCAATTGGGCCAGAGCAGATAGAAGGCCAGCCAGGGGAGCAAAAGAAGCAGCGGGCCGAAGGAGAACGTTGAGAAGCTCGAGCCTGCAAACGACTTGCTCGCTGCGTCGATCGTGCCCTGGTATGCGTTGGCAGGTGCACCGAAGAGGCTCGTCGCCTCGCGGTTGAAGGCGTTCTGAAAGTCCTGCGGGCTCGCGAACAGAAGCAGCAAGCAGACGACGGCGAGTCCCGCGATCCCGATCCAGAAGCAGATCTTCTGGATGCGCGCGTATGTCTCCATGCCCAACGTGACGACGACGCTCACGAAGGCGAGCACGATCAGGCACGAGACGAAGATGCCGGTCTTGCTGGTGAAGAACGTGGCCACGCCACTCCAGCCAAGGGTGTAGGCGAGCGGGGAGAAGAACTGGACGACCAGAATGTTGGCGTAGATCGGCGCCCAGAGAAAGAGCGTGAACCACCACCCGGTGATCGAAAGGACGAAGCCGAGCCCACCGCCGAGAACGCGGCTCTGCCAGGCGTAGTCACCGCCCGTGCGCGGCATGACGCTCACCAACATTGCGTAAGTGATGACAAGGAAAGTGACGAGTACCCCGAACAGCAGGATCCCGGCGAGCAGCTGTCCGTCGGGGACCGTGTACACGTACGACATGCCGTAAAGGCCCAGCGTGATCAGGTTGATCGACCAGAACGAGTAGACGAACGCGTCGAAGGTCGACCAGGACTTGACCAGGCCTGTCGCGTTGCGCAGGAACAGCCCCGGCCTTGCGCCGGCGCCCGGGGACCCAATCGTGGTATCGGCCATGTTGCTTCCTCCTTACCTCTTCATCCGTTGACCAGCTGGTAGCTCTTGATTCCTTTCTTGGCATCGAGTTGGACGATGGCCCCCATAAGCATTCCTTCCTCGTACGAGCTTCCGGGATTGATGGAGAGCGTCTTTCCGATCTTCACGGCCCCCTTGCTCTCATGAATGTGGCCGTGCAGCGAGATCAGTGGCTGATGGCGTTCGATGGCCTCGCGGACCGCGGTGGAGCCGACCGGGCGTAGTGCGCGTCCCCCGTGCAGGAGCCTCAGATCGGCGTCAATCGCCGGGGCCTCGTCCAGGCCCGACTTGAACGGAGGGCAATGAAGGTTGAAGATCGCCTTCGAGGCATCCGGAACCTGGCCGGCCATCACCTCGATGCGCTCGGCGAGCTTCTCTTCGGTTTCCTCCCGGTGGGTGTTCCACGGTGTGTGGTTGGACCAACCCGTTGAGATCATCGAGAAGCCGTCGATCTCGAGCACCCGGCCCTCGCCAAGCTCGACCACGTCCGAACGCCGGATGACGTCATCCACCTCCATCTCGTCGTCGTTGCCCGGGCACACGAAGATTCGGATCCCGGTTCCGCGCAGCTTCTCCGCCGCCATGCCCATCCACCGGTCGACGCCGTCGAGCATCACCTGCTGGAAGGTCTCCGTTCGCTTTTGAGGATCCTGGTCGAGCTCGTGGAGACGGTCGAGGGTCATCTGCAAGGGGTAGTAGCCCTTCCGGCGGATCTGCGCCTCGACGTCTGGCACCTGTCCGGCCTCCACTAACTGGCTCTCGCCGCCGAGCACGACCGTGTAATGGCCGTCCTCCTGGACGATGGGGACGATCGCCTTGCCGGTCATGTCGCCGCCGCAGATCAGGATGTCCGCGTCGTAGAACTTGCCGGCGTTCAAGAACTTCCGCCAGCACATCTCGGAGCCGTGCAGGTCGGTGGCGAAAAAGATCTTGGGCATTACCTCTCCACCAGCTCCTTGCGAATCTCACGTTCGAAGCCCGTCACGTGGCGCCGCATGCTCTCGTCGGCCCTGTCCGCGTCGCCGGACAGGATCGCGCGCAGCAGCTCGGCATGCTCCTCGAGGGCCTCGCGCAGGCTGACATCGCGGTCGAGCACGAGGTACCAGAGACGAAGGCTCAGGTTGAAGTAGCGCTCCAGGGTCGCTTCGAGAAACGGGTTGCGGGCGGCGAGGTAGATCTGCCTGTGGATCTGCTGGTCGAGGCGCATGAGCTCGCGCTGGTCCACCTTCGGCCCATGCTCGAGCACCTGAAGGAGCTCGGCAAAGCACGCGCGGTCGGATGCGGACAACCGGTCGGCCGCCAGCCGGGCCGCATGCGCCTCCAGGACGACCCTCACCTCTGTGATGCGGGCGAGATCGGTGATGTTGACGTCGGTGACGAAGGTGCCGCGGTGCGGGACCGACCTCACCAGGTTCTCGCGAGCCAGGCGCTGGAGCGCTTCACGGATGGGCGTCCGCCCGATCTTGAGCGCCTCGCGGAGGCGGCCCTCGTTCACGACGGAGCCCGGCGGCATGTCCAGCGAGACGATGCGTTCGCGGATGCGCAGGTAGGCTTCCTCGCTCTGCGAGCGAGCCGAGTCCGCGCTCTCGACCAGCGCCATGACCGGCGTTGCCATCCCCTGACCTACCCCTTTCCTTGTCGCTCGACCGATATGCGAGCGATATACCGCGCCGAACCGTAGCACCGGCCGGGGACGCCGTCAAACCTTGTTTCGGGCCGCCTCTTCAAGCCAATCCGGCAGCCGTTTGGAGCTCAAGACCCCGAGCGCCCGCTCCCAGCGGTCGGTGTAGTAACCGGCGAAATCGAACTCGACGGCTGAGATCTTCGCCTGTATGGCGCCCCACAGCGTCCAGCCGACATCCGACATCAAGGCGAAGAGGTTCATCCGCGCGAGCTGCTGCACGTCCTCGCGGCCGAAGTACGCCGCGCACAACGAAGCGCGGAGGTCCTGGTCGAGCTCAGCTTCCTGGGCGGTGTTCCCGAGGTCGAAGCAAGGGTCGTTGTTGCCGCTCAGCTCGTAATCGACGATCCGCAGCATCGTGCCGTCGTCGATGAAGTTCTCGCAGAGGAGGTCGTTGTGGCACGGAACCCGTGGAAGCGCGCCCACGCCCACCGCGCGCTCGATCTGGTGCACGACCGGAAGCCGGTCGCGGTATCCATCCGGGATGGTGACCTGGTGCCCGTCCACGATCCCGAGGTAGTACTCGATGAGCCGGAACATGTCGAAGTCCTTGAGGAAGCGGGGCGATGCGTGCAGCCGGCGAAACGACGAGGCCACGCGCCGCACCATCTCCGGTGACTGCAGCGTGCGCGCCGACATCGTCGGACCGGGAATGAACTCGAGCACGAGAATGTCCCGCCCGGGGACGTGCTCGAGCACCTGCGGGCCGACTCCCGTGCTGGCGGCCGCCTTGGTGTTGTGAACCTCGTTCGCCCGATCGATCGAGAGGAGCTCGGTCGACTGGCCGGGAATGCGCATCACGTAGCGCTTTCCGGCGGCCTCGACGAGATAGTTCTCGTTCGTCAGTCCCCCCGAGAGCTGCGACACCTTCAGGTCCTTGCCCTTCCACAGCGAGACTCGGGCGACCGCCTCGTCGACCCGGCTCCCGGTCACGACTTCGCGCCCTGCTTCGAAAGCACCGAATCGGTCGTGATGCTTGCCGGAATGAGCTGCCCGAAAACTTCCACCTGCACAGTTCCTCCGGGCCTCAGCTCGACGGGCAGGTACGAGTACGCCAGGTTCTTTTTTGCGGTGAACCCGTAAGCGCAGCTCCGCACGCGCCCCACCACGCGCCCTTCGCTGTGCACAGCTTCGCCGCCGTAGATCGTGAGGTACTCGTTAGCGCCGATTGCCAGCGTCCGCAGTCGCCTCTTGATTCCGGATGCCCGCGCTGCCAGGAGCGCTTCACGTCCGTTGAACTCGCCCTTGTCCATCTGCACGCAGAAACCAAGCCCGGCCTCGAACGGGTTGTCGAGCTGGGTCAGGTCGGTTCCGTAATAGCGGTAGCCCTTTTCCATCCGGAGCGAGTCCAGTACGCGATAGCCGCCGGGGCGAATCCCCAGGTCCCGCCCGGCTGCCATCAAGCGGTCCCAGACCTGGACGGCCCAGCCCGGTTCGACGTAGAGCTCCCAGCCCAGCTCGCCGACGTAGGTCACCCGCTGCGCGAGCGCCGCCGCTCCTCCGACGGAGATCCGGCGCGCCTGCATGAAAGGAAAACCGGACTCAGACACGTCGGCATCCGTCACCCGCTCGAGGACATCACGGGCGTTCGGTCCCCACATCCCGACCACGGACAGCTCTTCGGTCGTCTCGCGAAGCTCGACGGCCGCATCGCCTTCGCGCATCTGCAAACGGAGCCAGCCGAGATCGCTGTTGACGTAGCCGGCGCCGGTCACGACCCTGAAGTGCTCCTCGCCCAAACGGGTCACGGTGACGTCGGCCGCGATCCCGCCGTTGCTCTCGAGGAGCTGCGTGTACACGACCGTTCCGACCGGCCGGTCGATCAGATTTCCGGCGACGCGCTCCAGCAGCGCGAGCGCGCCGGGGCCCGAGACGTCGATCTTTCCGAATGACGTCATGTCGATGATTCCGACTCGCTCGCGGAACGCGCGATGTTCCTCGGCCAGCACGTCGAAATATGGAGGCCTGCTCCAGCCAAACCGGCGCTGATCGGCGCCGGCCCGCCGCCACGGGCGGCCAGGCTCCAGAAACTCGGCGCGCTCCCACCCGTGCTTGGCGCCGAACACGGCGCCCTCGTCTTGCAGCCGTTCGTGCAGCGCGCTCGTCCGCCGCGGCCGGCCCCATTCGTCCGAGTCGAATGGATAGCGGAGGTAGTAGTAGTAGCGATACGCCTCGCGCGCAAGCTCGGCGGCGTAGCGGTGGTCGCGGTGAACCGGCCCAAATCGCCAGGGCCGGTATGGATAGAGGTCGAGCTCGGTCTCGCGTGCGGTGATCAGCTCGGCCAGCGAACGTCCGATGCCGCCCGCCCCGCCGAACCCGTTGAGGGAAAGGCCCGCCGCCAGATAGAGACCCCTCACGCCTGGAACGGGCCCGACCAGCGGGTTCGCGTCGGGCGTCATCGCGTCCGGGTGGCAGACGAGCTTGACGATGCCGGCCTCGCCCAGGAAGGGAAAACGGCGCGCGGCACCGGCCAGGAGCGGCTCGAACCTGGCCTGGTCGGGCGGCAGTGAGGTGCCCGCATGGTCCCAGGGCACGCCGTCGATCCAGCGCGCGACAGGGTCGGCCTCGTATCCCCCGAGCACGACGCCTCCCGCCTCCGACTTTCCGTAGACAAGGTTGTCCGGGTCGCGAAAGCACGGCATGTCATGGGCGAGCTCATGGCCGGGGACCGCGAGCAGGGCGGCATGCTGGTGGTCCACCGGGGTCGAGACGATGGAGGCGCCGGCCATGGCCGCGATCTGGGGGGCCCAGATTCCGCCGGCGATGACGAGCACGTCGGCCTCGATCCTTCCGGCGTCGGTGTCGATCGCCTTAACCTCGCCACTCGCGCCGAGCTGGATGCCGGTGACGCGATGCTGCGTCAACACCTTCGCGCCGAGGCGACGCGCCGCGGATGCCAGGGCGTGCGTGGCGGTGTGCGGGTCGAGATGGCCGTCGCTCGGGACCCAGACCGCACCAAACAGCGAGCGCGTGGTGATGGCCGGCATCAGGCGGGCCGACTCCTCGGCTGAGACAAGCTCGACGTCGAGGCCGATCCCCCGCGCGCGGCTGACACCGCGCTGGAGCTCCTTCAGCTGCTCCTCGCTCGAGGCGAAGCGCAGCCCGCCGACCTGCTCGAAGACGCCGAGCTCCTTGTACAGCTCGATGCTGTAGCGGCGAAATCGCATCATCGTCGGCGACGGGTTGAACTGAGTGACCAGTCCGGCCGCGTGGCAGGTCGACCCGCTGGTCAGCTCGTCCTTCTCGACCAGGACGGTGTCGCGCCAACCCGCTTTCGCAAGGTGATAGGCGACGCTCGCCCCGGTGATGCCACCACCGACGACCACAGCTCTGGCGCGATCCACTTTCGCCGTAACTGTAGTGGCCCGATCCCGAAGCACCTTGGATCTTCGCGGCCTAGACGGGCGGGCGCCGGCCCACCCCACGAAATCTGCGATTTCGCGGGGACCCCGGCGGGCGCTGAAGCCGGCGTCAAGGGGCCCGGCGCGGCGTCGTCACGCATCTACGATGCGCTCCTAGCGGCGCCACCCTTTCCTTGGCTCCGCCCGTCGATGCCGCGAATATCCGGCGGACCTCCGGCATCGTGCCACTTAGTCAGGAAGTGGCGCCTGTTTGGTCTCGGGCAGCAGGAAGAGCAGGAGCGCGCCCGCGATCGCCGCCACTCCGCCGAGCTCGATCGCGCGACCCAAACCGGCGGACAGCGCCAGGTAGCCGACCGCCTGGAGTCCCACGACGCTGCCGATCGCCCCGGCCACCGAGGCCGTCAGCTCGGCGGTCGCTCGGGCTCGCGTCGGAAACAGCTCCGCGGTCCAGGCGCCGAAGGCTGGAGTGGACGCGCTGGCGAATGCGCTCCACAGGACGTTGCCGACGTAAAAGCCGACCGTCGCCGTGGCAAAGCTGAGACTGGTCGAGATCACGGCTGCGATCGTGAGCACGATCGCGGGTCCGCGCCGGCCGTACCGGTCGGTGAGATAGCCGCCCGCCAGGTACGACGCCCCGCCGGCGATGGCGGAGACCACGATGAGCACGCTGATCGCCGCGGGAGCCAGGTGCAACGAGTCGGTGGCGTAGACGGTGAACAAGAGACCCGCGGGCTCGAACAGGACGCTGAGCAACGCGGTCATCGCTGCGATGACAACGACCCTGCGCCGCCATGCCGGCTGCAGTAAGAGGCGGAGGGCGGAACCGCCCACCCTGGCGCTGAGCCACGTCCTGCCTTCGGGAAGCTTGAGCCAGATCGCCGGTGCCAGCACGGCCCCCACTCCCCCGGCCAGGAACAGCCAGCGCCAGTGAGGCGCGAGCAGGGGGTAGCTGATCACGGTGATGCCCGTGCCTACGGCGCCGAGCAGCGCCAGCACGCTCACGGCCTGGCCGCGCCGACCCGGGGGAGCCTCTTCCACGATGAGCGCCGTCGCGACGCCACCGACCAGCACCTCGAAGCAGACCGCCACCAGCCTCAGCAATGCCAGCGCCTCGAGCGAGGGCGCGAGGCCGCTGGCGAAATTCGCGATGGAGGCGCCGGCCACGCCGATGGAGATCAGCCGCCGGCGGCCGAAGCGGTCCGCCAGCGCCGCCAGCGGCAGCGCGCCCAGCGCTCCGATCGCGAGAACCGATCCGAGGTTGGACAGCGCGGGAGTTCGGGCGTGGAAGTCGGAGGCGATCGCCGGGAGCGCCAGGACGAGCACCGAACCGTCGAACGCCGTCACCACGACGGCCAACCCTGCCCACGTCAGGGTGCGCCGTTGCTGGAGGTCGAGGATGACCATGCAGCGTATATTCGGCTCGCCGATGGCTGGGGTGGTGAGCGTCGATGGGTTGCGCAAGCGGTACCGCCGCCATGACCCGTGGGCGGTGGACGGCGTCACGTTCGCCCTCGAACCCGGCCAGGCGTTCGGCCTGCTCGGTCCGAACGGCGCGGGAAAGTCGACCGTGGTCAAGATCATCGCGGGCCTGCTGCGGCCGGACGAAGGCAAGGTCGAGCTGTTCGGTTCGGACCCTGGCGATCCAGCCTCTCGCAAGAACCTCGGCTTCGCTCCCGAGGATCCTGACTTTCCGAAGTTCTTGCGGGCGGCCGAGGTGCTCGACTACTTCGCCAGCCTGCTGGGCCTCGACGAGGCAGAACGCAGGCGACGGATCCCCGAAACGCTCGAGTTCGCGGGGCTGGACAAGGAACGGCGCCAGGTCAGGCAGTACTCGAAAGGCATGAAGCAGCGCCTTGGGATTGCCCAGGCCATCCTCGGCCGCCCGAAGCTTCTGATCCTGGACGAGCCCACCGCGGACCTCGACCCGCTCGGCCGGCGCGACGTGCGCGCGCTGATCGACCAGCTCAAGGAAAGCGGCGTGGCCGTGCTGCTCAACAGCCACCTCCTCAGCGAGGTTGAGCTTGTCTGCGACACCGTCGCGATCCTCGCCAAGGGTCGCGTCCTCAAGGAAGGCACGATGGCGGACGTGGTGCCCCAGGGCAAGAACCTCGAAGACGTGTTCGTCGAGCTGGTGCAGGCGAACGCCCCCGCTCGGGACCAGCTTCCGTCCTTCATCACCGAGAAGGACAAGCCGTGAGCGGGACGCTTGCCGTGGTCCGCTATTCGCTGGTCGAGCTCTCCCGGCGCCGCATCCTGATCGTCTTCTTCGCCGTGGGCGCAGCCGGCATCGTGCTGATCGCGACTCTGCTGAAGGTCTTCACCACGGCGCTCACGGGCAACGTCAGCTTCCAGTCTTCTGGATCGAGCCTGGACCCGGCGACCCTGGACCACGCGCTCGAGCTCGGCTTCGTCAGCGACATCATCAGCGTGCTCGGCTTGTTCGCGCTGCTCATCGCCTTTGGCATCGGCATGACGGTCATCTATCACGACCTCGAGTCGGGCGCCGCGATCTCCATCTTCTCCAAGCCCGTCTCGAGAGTGGCCTTCACCGCCGGCAAGGTGGCCGCCGCGATCGTCGCCATGATCGTGATCGTCGGCGTCCTCGGCATCGAGGCGAGGTTGGTGATGGTCCTGTTCGGCACGGGGGATCTCGGGCCTGCGCTGTGGTGGGAAACCGTGGCCCAGGTCGCGAACGCCATAACCCTGATGCTGCTCGTCATGGCGCTCAGCACCTGGATGAACAACATCATTGCGGCGGTCGTCGCCTTCATCTACAACGCCGTCGCAGGGGTCGTGGTCGCGCTGCACGCTCAGGCCCTGGCGGGCGGCCTGGGGAACAACGCGGTCCTCAAGACGGGGCTCGACGTCCTGTACTGGGTGGTTCCTCACGCGCTCATCAGCGACGCACCGCGGGAGATCGCCAAGGCCGAGTTTGCGCTGGTTGCCGCGGCCAGCAGGGGCGGCCCGACCGCGGATCAGTTCCTGTCCAGCGTTCCCTCGGCGTCGGGCGCGACCGACATCCTCTGGTGGGCGTTCGGGATCGCCGTCTTCGCGTTGCTCGTCTACTCCGCGGTGCGGCGCCGCCAGGTGTAAATATGGAAAGGAACCTGACGGTTCCTTCTGCGCGTAGGCGCGATCAGGATGGGACTTACTGATTGCATCGGCCGGTCGTGTTCCCGCCGACGGGCCTGCTCATCTTCCCGCTGATCGGATTTTCTGAATGGTTCTCCTGATGACGCGGGTTGGGATTGGTACAAAGTCGCGGCCGGGTAAAACCCGGCCGCCCTTGCGATGCCTGCAAGAACAGCGGACCTACAGCAGGTTCAGCTTCTTCAAAAGATAGGGGCCTGGACCAAGGAAGCCGCAGGTCGCCGCGATGTGGGCGATCGACACTCCAAGTAGAGAAGGCGGGCCCGGCAGCAGCCAGAAGGCGAGCCCGAGGGGCACGCCGACCAGCGCGGTGGCGAATGTGTCGGACCACGTCCAGCGCCCGAGCCGGTGATAGAGGACGTAGATCGCGGTGGCGATGGCAAATCCGACCGGCGTTCCCCAAAGCAGTCCAAGCCCGCCTTGCACCAGGCCGCGAAAGAAGGCTTCCTCAACCGGCCCGTTGACCACGTAAAAGCCCGCCTGGAACCACGCGTCGCGCGAGCCGGCGGGAACGCTGAGCGCGCCACGACGTCGCGTCAGCCAGAGCTGAACCCAAGCGGCGGCGGCGAACATCAGGGGCGCGGCGATGGCGGCAAACGCGAGCTGCACGCCCAGCCGTCCCACGCTCCAACCTAGCGCGGCGCGGTGAGTCTCGAGCTGGTAGGCGACGGCGAACGCCAGCACGAAGGGGGCGATGCGGACGAGCAGGTCAGGGCGGATCCACGCCCAGCTGTCGGGAATGTCCGTGAGGACCAGGCGGGTGGGCTCCCTGCGGCGCCGCCCGGTCACGGGCTGTTGGGCGCGTAGATCACCACGCCGTCGACAGAGGCCACCGCGTGGTAGCGACCGGAGACCAGGTTTGCGAGCACCGGGTAGTTGCTCATGGGGTACAGGGAGAAGTCGCTCCAGCCGGCCGATGAGGTGTCGACGATCAGCGCCGGGGGATGCGCCTCCAGGTCGGCCTGGAGCTCGGGCCACACATCAGAGGTCGTGTCCCAGTTGTTCGGCTGAACGCCTGAGCCTCGGTCGAAGCCGCGGAGAAAACCTGGAAATCGACTCGCCATCAGCCTGTCGGACTCGATGTACAGCGCAGGCCAGTCACCCCAGACGAAGACGCGTTGGCTCGGTGCGGTGTGGTCGCGTATGTACGCGGCGACGAGCTGGTGCTGCGGGACGAGCGGGCTGGAGTCATACGTCAATGGATCCGCTCCAAGGTCGTAGAACCACCACCCCGCGGCCGGGACCGCAATTCCCACCACGACCGCCGCGGCGACCCATCGACGCAGCGGGTAGACGTCAAAGGAACGCGCTGCCGCCAGCGCGAGCGGCCCCATCGCCTGGATGAAGTAGTGCCACGACAGGTGGCCGGCCGCGACCGATCCAACCATGGCGACGGCCAGCCACACGATGACGAGCCTGTCGAGCCGGTCGAGACGGCGCCACCGTGCCGCGATCGCGATGGCGGCGATCCAGAGCACGGCCATGTCCAGCACGAAGGGCACCAGGCTGTCCCTGGCCCTCTGCCACACGTAGCTTGGAATCCAGGTTGTCGACGCGTATCCGTAGAGGCTGCCCACCGTCCAGCGCCAGAAACCGGCCAGCGACCCGGTCAGCAGCAGGATCGCCGCGCCGGCGGCCAGTGCGGCCGCGACGCCTGTCCCGAACCGACCAGCTGCATGCCATCGATCACCGCTTTGCTCGAGCCACAGGATTCCGGCCACGGCCAGCAGCACGTTCACGGCCGCAACCTGCCGGAACGCGCCGGCCGCGACGAGCAGGCATCCCGACCAGAACCAGTGGCGCCGGAACATCAGCAGCACGGACGCGGTGAGCGCCAGCGCCATGAACATCTCCGTGTTCGTCGCCAGCAGCCTCGGGTTCCCGGCCGCGGTGAGGACGCCGTAGAACAGAGCTGCGAGCAGGCCGGTCCGGATGCCGCCAACGTCGCGGCCGATCACGAACAGCAGGTAGCAGGTCGCCGCGATCACGACGAAGCCGACGGTATGGACTGCGGTCATCTGGTAGTTGCCCGCGACCCGGAAGATCGCCGCGTACACCCAGAAGATCCCGGGCGGCTTGTTGTCTACACCACCGGCGCCATAAAGGTGGCCACCTGAGTTCATGAGAGCGGCGATCGAGCCGTAAATCGCCTCGTCTCCATCGAGAAGGCGGTGGAAGAAAGAAGGTAGGTGCGCGATGAAGATCGTCACCGCAATCAACCCTGCCCAGAGTCCAACCTGCCTGGGACGGGTCATCGAGCAGTGACTATAAATTCCCCAGAAGGCAAGGCCCGAAAAGCCCTCGACGGGTCTTCGGCGCCCATGCGGCCCATCTGCGTCGTTGCGGCCTCCGCTCCTCGCTCACGCATCAACAATGCGCTCGCCGCGGTGCTCGGCCGCGCCTAGCATCTGGACCACCTGGGCGCCGAATCTCTCGCCGAGGGTTTTCGGCCTCGCCATAACACGGCTGCGGTACCTTCAACGGGTGACGAACTATCGCCGGGCGTGGCTGTGGTCGGGCCTGGCCGTGGTGGTGATCGCCCTGGCTCTCGATCTGACCCACCGCCCTCCGCACGTCGGGATCGACTTTCACACCTACCTCGCGGCGGCCGCGGTCGGCTTGCAGCAGGGGTGGTCGCACATCTATGACCAGGCGTTGGTCGCTGTCGAACAGAAGCACCTTGTACCGAGCCAATGGTCGCAGCCGTTTCTCAGCCCGCCGACAGTCGCATGGCTGGCCGCGCCTTTGACCGCATTTCCGTACTGGACCGCGTACAGCATCTGGGCGATCTCGACCTTCCTCGTGTTTGCGGCGGCGCTCGCATGGTCGGGGGCGAGCGCAGGAGTCATCCGCTGGATCGCTGTGATCGGAGCCCTTTCGCCGTGGTGGGTGCCCTACGCGATGTTCCTCGGACAGGTCGTCCCCCTTGTTGCCGCAGGGATGGTCGTGGCCTGGCGGCTGCTGCGCAAGGACCAGGACCTGGCCGCGGGCCTCGTGCTCTCGGTGATATTCCTCAAACCCAACACGGCGATTCTCGTGCCGGTGGCGCTTCTCGCCGCCGGTCGGTATCGCGTCTTCGCCTCATGGCTCGGGGCCGGAGGCGTGCTCGCGATCATCGCTTTCATCGTGCTCGGCCCCCCCAGCGTTTCCGCCTACCTCCATCAGTTGCTCGCGCCGCTTCCGAGCGGGGCCGACGCGTTGACGCTGAAGGGTGCGATCGGCGCCACCGGGTTCGTGGCCGCCGTCCTGCGACTGCTCATCGTCGGGATGGTCATTGCGACGGCCTTCCGGCTGCGAGGCTCGCCGAACCTCGTCATGCCGGTCGGCATCGTGGGTTCACTGGTCGTCGCGCCATACCTGCATGGATCTGATCTGTGCCTCCTCGCCGTCGCGGCCTGGATGGTCTGGGAGGAGCGACCCACCGTGCCGTGGCGTGTGGCTCTCACCGCCGGATGGGTGCTGGGGAGCCCCTTCCTCCTCCTCACCTCCACGGGCCCGGCTTTGAATCGCTGGCCGTTGATCGAATGCATCCTGTTGATTGCTCTGGTCGTGACCGCCTGGCGACCGTTGACAAGCACGGCTGACTTGAGGACTCGGGCCCCCGCATAATCAGGACGCCCGCGCCACTCAAGGGAATCATTTGCCACTCGACATCCACGAAATCGACGGACCACTGCGCGTGCTCGCCGGACCGGGCACCGGCAAGACGCATGCCCTGGTGGATCTTTACGAGCAGGCCGTGCGCGAAGGTCTGGCCGGTCGGGGGGACATCCTCGTTCTCACCTTCTCGACCAGCGCCGCGGCCGAGATCTCGCGCCGGATCGACGCACGCCTCCGCGACGAGTACGGCGAGGCATGGATCTCGACCTTTCACAGCTTCTGCTCCCGACTGCTCCGGGAGCATTCGCCTGATCGCGACAGGTTGCTGCTCAACGGCTTCCAGGAATGGCTGGTCATGCGAAGCGTCCTTTCGGACCTCGACGCGGAGGTGCTCGGCTCGCTTGACGGAGTCCGGCGTTCGGATGCCTTCGCCCACGACGTCCTGGCGTTCGTCGCGCTCATGAAGCAGAACCTCGTGCATCCGTCCGCGCTCCTGCTTGCGTCGGAAGCGAGCGCGGGAGATCGGTTGCGCGTGCTGGCCTCGATCTATCAGGCCTACCAGATACGCCTGGAGAAGGCGAGGATGTTCGACTTCCGCGACCTCATCTCCGGCGCGATCGAGCTCCTGCAGTCGGACGCATCGCTGCGCACGAAGCTGCAGGCACAGTTCCGGCTGATCCTCGTCGACGAGTTCCAGGACGTCGACCCGGCGCAGTTCGAGCTGCTGCAGCTGGTGGCTCCTCCTGAGATGCGGCCCAGGCTGGTCGTGGTCGGCGACCCGGACCAGTCGATCTATGGGTTCCGGGGGACCGTTCCGCGCCTGCTGAGCCGCGACTTCGCGGCCGTCTACGGAGGCGCCACCCGTTACCTGGAGGATTGCCGGCGCTGCGCTCAGGAGGCGCTCGACGCGGCCGAGCGCATGCTCGTCGCGACGCATCCCGGACGGGAGCCGCGGCGTTTGCGCACCGTGGCCGAGCCGGCGCCGCCCGCCGTCGTCGTCGCGCGCGAGAGCGACCCTGTCGACGAGGCCTTCTTCGTCGCGCGCGAGATCAAGCGGCTGCACATGGAATCACCGGGCTTGCGCTACGGCGACTTCGCGATCCTGCTGCGCAGCACGACCTCGCTTGGCGCCCCATTCGAGGAGGCGCTCCGCGCCCTTGCCGTGCCGTACGAGGTGCGAGGTTCGGGAGCGACCTCGCGCAACGAGGTCGTGCGCTTCCTGGTCGGCTATCTCGAGTCGCTGCGGCGCCCGGATGACCCGGAAGCATTCGAGGGCGCCCTGGCATCGAGTCTCGGCGGGGTGGGGGCGAGGACCCTCGGACGGCTGCGAGCGCATTCTCGTGAAAGGAGCAGGCCGCTGCTGCGCGTGATGCGGCGCCTGATGTACGCGCTGGCCGCGCGCGACCCCCAGCGCTATCCCCTGCCCTGGGGTGGCGAGGCGCCACAGCGCGACACGCTCCCCGCGGGTGGCGAGGTTCGAACGGAGGAGCGCGCTGAACCTGACTACATGGTCTACCTCACAGACGAGCAGCTCGCAAGCCTGCACGCCGCGATGGTCGCGCGCCAGCTCCTGGTCGGCCGCGTCTCGAGGCTCTCGCTCGCCGCCCTCGCATACTCCATCCTGATCGAGGACGGCGCCATGCGCCGCCTTCTCGACCTCGAGCTGCCGGACGAGCAGCGGGCGGAAGCGATCTCCGACCTGCGCGCCGCGATCGAAGGACTGGAAGCCATCGAGGCCGTTCATGAGCGATTGACCGGGGCGAAGCCGATGCTTTCAGACATCTCGGGATCCCTGGAGGCGCTGCTCGCCGCTGCGGCGGACGACAGCGAGGCCGCCGCCGGGGGCCGCGACGCAGTCCAGGTCATGACCGTGCACCAGGCGAAAGGACTCGAGTTCGACATCGTGTTCTGCTCCGGCTTCGCGCACGGCCTGTTTCCACTACCGGTGCGCCCGCACCCCCTCCTGGACGAGCAGGACCGCGCGTGGCTGGAGGGATTCAAGGTCGGTTTCATGCCGTCATGGCCTTCGGATCCGGATGGCCATCTCGCGGAGGAGGCGCGGCTCGCCTACGTCGCGATGACTCGCGCGCGCCGGCGCCTCTACGTGACGTATGCCGACACGTATCTGCGACAGGCGGGCCCTTCGGTATTCCTCGACATGGCCGCACCGGATGCCGTGTCGCGCTCCCTGACGCGCGTGTCCTCCCGGCTGCAGCCGGGCGACGTGCTGCTGCCGCGCGAGGCAGAGGTCCTGCTCGCCGCCCATCGCCCCGCCTTGACGAATGGAGTCCCGGCGAGAGCCGCGGCGCTGGGTCTAGATGTCGCGTTCTTGACGGACTCCGAGTCAGGCGAACCATTCGAAAGCTACGGAGGCGATCGCAACCCGACCACGGTCCAGATCGATCACTTCAGCCCGACCACCCTCAACGACTACCTGAAGTGTCCGCGCCTCTACTGGTACAACCACCACCCAGGCCTGGTCGAGGAACCGCGTTCGGTCGCGATGGAGCGTGGCGGTTTTCTGCACAAGGTCCTCGAGGATTTTCATGCCAAGGAAGCCGAATGGCGACCGCTCGATTCCGAGCACCAGAAGGAATGGCTCGAGGCCGCGCTCCAGGGACATCTCGAGAGCTACCTCGTGCACATGGAGGGCGTGCTCGACCGCAAGCGCGAGGAGCGACAGGTGCGATCGCTGCTCGCCAACTACATCAAGTTCGTGACCGGGATGCAGCAGATCCGCCGGCTGGGGACGCTCGCAACGGAGCGCCGCTTCCGCCTGCAGCTCGATGGATCCGACATCGTCGGCAAGATCGACCGAGTGAACGATGTCGGTGACGGCGAGGTGGAGGTCGTCGACTACAAGACCGGCGCGGGCAAGCCCATGAGGTACGCCTACGAAGCCTATTTCGGGCCGGAGCTGTACGACGTGCAGCTCGCTCTCTATTACATCGCCTGCAAGGAGGGATTCGACGAGGAGGGCAAGCCCCTCGGCTTCCAGCCCAGGTTCCTGTCCCTGTGGTACCCGAAGGAATGGGTCTGGCGCGACATGCGGCAGGTCATCTTCAGCGTCGGGCGCGCCGCCGGCTTGAAGGAGTATCGCGAGAAGCTGCTGACGACCGAGGACCTCGATCGCAGCAGGGCGATCGTCGTGGACGCGATCGCCCGCATCAAGGCAGGCCACTTCGAACCCGCGCCGAGGGAGCTCGCAGGAACCTGCGTGACCCGCTTTGGCAGCTGCCCGCACGCAGCAGTGTGTCCGTACGGAGGCGCACCTCCGGAATGAGCGCGATCCGCCTCCCGAGCACAATCGCGCTGAGCCCAGAGCAGGCAGACGCAGCCCACGCTGGGCCGCAAGGCGCGTTTCTCATCGCGGCCGGACCTGGCACCGGCAAGACCTTCACCGCGACCGAGCGCTTCTGCTGGCTGGTCGAGCAAGGCGTCGCGCCGGACCGGATTCTCACGGTGACTTTCAACGACAGGGCCGCCGAAGAGCTGAGGCAGCGCATCACCAGGGAGCTGAGCGCACGCCGGCCTGAGCTCGGACCCGAGGTGCTGGACGGGGCGTGGATCGGCACGTTCCACGGAACGTGCGCCAGGCTGCTCGACGAGTTCGCCTACCTGGTCGGAGCGCCGCGGGAGCTCCGGGTGCTCGACGAGACCGGGCAGCGCCTGTTCGAGCAGCAGCTCCTTGCCGGCCTTCGCAGCGGAAACGCCGCACCGTTCGACCCCGACTCCTTCGCGGCGCTCGCCGTCGAGGACCTCGACGACCTGCTGCGGTCAGGCCTGCGCTTCCTGCTCAAGCTCAAGGGCCGGGGCATCACCCCGGACGGCTTTCAGCAGCGCGCCCTCGAGCTGCACTCGTTGCACTGGAGCGCGCGCGCGAACGGCCATCAGGGCAACGGGTCGGGTGGACCCGATCCGGCGAGCGCTGAGCTGGAAGCGATCGAAGTGCTGTTCGTCATCTACAAGACCTATGAAGACGCGCTCGCCGCCGCCGGGCTGCGGGACTTCGACGACCTCATCCTCGATGTGATCGGATCGCTTGAACGCGTCCCGGAATTTCGGTCGCGATGCCGCGAACGGTTCCGCTACCTGCTCGTCGACGAGTTCCAGGACACCAACCGCATACAGCTCGACCTCATCCGCCTCCTGGCGGCCGACAACTTCGGCAACGTTGCGGTGGTCGGTGACGCGAAGCAATCGATCTACGGCTGGCGCGATGCCGAGATCGAGAACATTCGCAGCAGGTTCCCGGGCCGGCGGCTGCCACTCACCCACAACCGGCGCTCGTACCAGGGGATCCTCGACTGCGCCACGGATTTCATCCGCCGTGACCCGGATTTCAGCGGTGAGCCGGACCTGGTCGCGACCCGCGGACATGTGCCTCAGCCCGTGACAGTGATCATGGCGCCCGACTCGCGCACCGAGGCCCGCTCGATGGCGCAGACGATCCGCCGCCTGCACGTCTCGGGCCGGGCGTTCGCGGACATCGCGGTCCTCGCCCATTCGATCCGCATGCTCCCGCGCGAGTTCGAGGATGAGCTCCGCCGCCAGGGCATTCCTTACATCACGAGCGGCGGCTCGGGATTCTTCGACCGCCAGGAGATCAAGGACGTGCTGGCGCTGCTGCGCCTGACCGACAACCCGATGGACGACGGCGCCTTCGTGCGCATCCTGCAGGGACCCATCGTCCGGCTTCCCGACAGCGGGATGTACCGGCTCGCAGCCCGCAGGTCGGGCCGTTCCGGCATGCGGCTGCGCGATTGCTTCGACGAATCGGAACGTGAGGGTTTCCCTGAGATGGATCCCAAGGTGGCGCGCGAAGCCGTGCACCTGGTCGAGCTCACCGACAGGTTGGGCCGGCTCCGTGACGCGCTGACCGTGGCCGACATCCTCAACCGGCTGCTCGAGGAAAGCGGGTACTTGCGCTGGGCGGAGCTGCGGGCCCAGCGGGATGGAAGCCCTCGCTCCCTGCTCAACCTCCGCAAGGTCTTCCAGCTGGCGGGCCGCTTCGAGCGCGACCTCTCGCTCGCCGGGATTGGCGACTTCGTCCATCACCTCGACCAGGTGATCGACGCTGAGCTCCCGGTGGGTGAGGCTGCCGAGGAGTCCGCCCGGGCTGAGGCGGTGTCGCTCCTGACCATCCACTCGGCAAAAGGGCTCGAATTTCCAGTCGTGTTCCTGGTGAACCTGCGGCCGCCCAGACCGAGGGACACGGAACGGCTCTTCTTCGATCCCGACAGCCTCGGATTCGTGATCAAGAACTGGCGCGGCGAGAAGCACCCGCGGTATGTCGAGACCTCGCCGGGTGCGCCCGCCGTGAAGTTGGCGATCGGCGAGCGACGGAGGATCGTCTACGTGGGCATGACGCGGGCCAAGGACGCGCTTTATGTCACGGCCACCCGTGAAGAGGCGACCGTCCGGGACGTGGGGGCGAACGGCCTCGACGAGCACGACCACTTCGCCGAGATCCTGAGCTGGGCTCTGGCCAACGAACAGTCAGCCTCGGTGGTCGAAGCCGAGCAGCTCGAGCTGCCGGCCATGACAGCAGCCAACGGCCATGTGGATGGCGGCCCCGCCATCGTCGCCGCGGTGCTGGACCGGCTGGAAGAGCTTCGCCCGCAAGAGGCGCAGGCGCAGGGCGGGCCCGTCGCTGCCGTGGAGCTGAGCTTTTCGCAGCTTCACGACTTCGAGGTGTGTCCCGTGCGCTATCGCTTCAGCCAGGTGTGGCGCGTGCCCGCTCCGCCGGACGAGCTTCAACCTCGCCACGTGCAAGCCATCGGATCGAGCGAGCTTGGGTCCGCTGTGCATGCGGCGCTTGCCGCCTGGCACGCTGCGGGAGGAGATCTTCTCGGAATGTACGTGGGGCCTGAGGCCGGCCGGGAGATGCTGGCCCGCTACCTGACCCATCCGCTTGCGTCGGCCAGGACGCTGGCGGTGGAGGTCGGCTTCAACATGAGGATCGGTACTACTCGCGTGCGGGGGCTCGTCGACCGGATCTGCGAGCTCGACGGTCAGACCATCCTGCTCGACTACAAGACCAACGCGTCGCTGGACGCTTCGCTCATCCAGGCCTACTCGGTCCAGCTGAGGCTCTATGGCCTGGCGGCCCGGCGGGGCCTCGTACCGGGCGGCGCCAATCCTCGCCTGGTCCTCTTCGATCTGCGTCATGGTGAGTTGATCGAGGTGGCTCCGGATGACGCCGGGGTTGAAGCTCGAGTCGAGGCGGCGGCCGCGCGAATCGCCGCCGGGGACTTCGCACTTGGGCCGGAGCACGCCCAGCGCCCGTGCACGATCTGCGCGTTTCGCCCGATTTGCCCCGACCGCAGGACGTGAGCGAGGCGCTGCGCGAACGGTATTTCGAGCGCCGGGAGATCAAGGACGCGATCGCATTCGCCGAGGCGGGCGGGATTGCCATCCACCGCAACTTCGACTACTACCACGGCTCGGCGATCCGAGGGATGGTGAGGGAAAAGCCCTTCCTGCACATCATCGGACTGCGACCTGTCCTCGAAGAATGGGGCCGGCAGCATGGGCTCCGGCCGGAGTGGATCCAGCCCGAGAAGCGCCGCAAGGTTGCTCATTACGACGTGTTCGGTCCCCCCGCCGAGGCCCTGATCGCCCGCCTCAAGAGCTGAGTTTTGAGGTGCACTTGACGCATTTGACGCGGTGCGTTATACTGCGCTGGTCAAGACAAGATCTAGAACACCAAATAGGAGGCTGAGTTACATGAGCACTGAGACCACATTCACGGACGCCGCAACCACGATGGAGGAAGTCGCCATCGGAGCCGCGAAGGCTGCCGCAGAGGTCGCTTCGGACCCCATCGGATCGGCTCGCAAGCAGGTCAAGGGATTCGCCAAGAGTGGCGCCCCGACCGCGCGCAAGGTGAACCGCCGCTTCAACGCACGACTGAACGCGATCCTTCCCGAGAAGGTGACCCTCTGGGGCGTCGAAGTGAACGGGAAATTGCCCGAGAAGGTCGCGATCAAGGGTCTGCACCTGGTCAAGCTGCAGGCGCGCCGCCAGGACGTCGTCGGTGACGTCGCGAAGCGGACCCTGCGCATCTTCAACGGATCGTTCAAAACCATCGCCCGCACCGCGACCCGCCTGGAGCAGGCAACCGCGATCACGCCGCGCCACGAGAACGCTGCCAAGCCGGCCGTCGTCAAGACGCGCCGCGCCACGGGCCGCCGGACAGCTCGCCGCCGCGCTGCTTAACTCGACGCCGTAATAGGGGCTTAAGCCCCTCACCCCGATGGGGAGAGGGGAAAGGGCGCCCACGGGGGCGCCCTTTTTCTTTAGCCTTCGTTCGTGTCCAGCTCGCCGTGCCGGAGCCTCCGATGACAGTCGTCTGCACAGGCTCGATCGCCTACGACTACATCCTCACCTTCAAGGGTCACTTCAAAGAGCACATCCTGCTCGACAAGACTCACATCCTCAACCTGAGCTTCCTCGTCGACGACCTCCAGAAGCGTCGTGGTGGGGTGGCGGGCAACTACGCGCACAACCTCGTGCTGCTCGGCTATCCGGCGGCAGTGCTCGCGACGGCCGGCACCGATGCCACCGAGTATCGCAACTGGCTCGTCGCCCGGGGCGTCGATTGCCGGGGGCTCCGCTTGCTGGAGGGAGAGCTGAGCGCCACAGGTTTCACCACCACCGACCTCGACGCCAACCAGCTCACCGGCTACTACGGCGGAGCGATGTGGCGCGCCGCGATGCTCGGGCTCGACGACGCGCCTCCGGCCGTTGACGCGGTGATCATCGGCCCCAACGACCCGGGTGCAATGAAGCGCCTCGTACACGAAAGTCGCGAGCGGGGCATCCCGTTCGTCTTCGACCCCGCTCACCAGCTGCCGATGATGTCCTCCGAGGATGTGACCGACAGCACGCGAGGGGCGTGGATCGTGATCGGCAACGACTACGAACTGGAGCTCATCGAGCAGCGCACGAAACACGACGTCGACGGACTGCTCGACCTGGCGGAGATCGTCGTCACGACGCTGGGACGCCAGGGCTCTCGGATCGCAACGCGCGACCAGAAGGTCGAGATACCTGCCGCGCCGCCGCTTCGCGAGTCCGACCCGACGGGAGCGGGCGACGCTTATAGAGCCGGCCTGGTCGCCGGCCTGCTTCGCGGCCTCGACCTGGATGTGGCCGGGCGCGTGGCCTCGCTGGCCGCCACGTATGCAATCGAGCAGGTGGGCACCGTCGAGCACGACTACACGCATGCCGAATTCACGCGCCGCTACCGGGAAGCGTTTGGGACGGAGCTGCCGGAGAAGTTCTGGGGTTAGGTGAACTTCAGGGAGGTGTCGCGGCGGTAGGCCCAGACCGCCAGCGCGAAGAACACGATCGCGTAAGCGCCGAGCAGCGCGAAGTTGTACGGCACCGATTCGGCGGTCTTTATGCCCAGCACGGACCAGCCCAGCTGCGCGAACGGAGAAAGCGGCAGGTAGGGAGAGAGGCCGCGGATGAAGTCGGGGAGGAACTGGGTCGGAATGAAGATGCCCGAACCGAAGGCCACCGGGAGATAGATGAGGTTGACCACGGCAGGAGCGGAGTTGGGCCCGGCCAGGTAGCCGAGAAAGAAACCCAGCATGATGAAAGCGAGCGATCCCAGAAGGAGCCGCCCCGCAAGGCTGATCCACGCGGTGACCTCGAGGTTCACGCTGGCCGTGAAATGCGCAAACACAAAGAGCGCGACCATCGCAAATAGAGAGAAAACGAGCGCATTCAAGACCTTGGCCAGGAGATAGATGGCCGGTGGCAGTGGGCTCGCCCGCAGCAGGACGTCCTGCTTCTGCCCACGCTCCATCGCCACTCCGATACCGAATGAGAAGACCATGACGTTGCCGACCGTGTACGCGGCCATCGAGGCCATGATGTATGCGCCAGTCGAAACAGTCGCGCCCGGCGCGTACGGAGAGGTCGGATCGCGGAGCCCGAAGAAGATGAAGATGATCAGCGGGAGGGCAAGGCTGAAGAAGGCGTTGGCCGGCACCCGCCAGAATTTCACGAGCTCGGCCCTGAACTGCATCCACAGCATGTACGCGTAGTTGGCGGTCATTTCTCGGGCCCTCCGGTCAGGGCGAGAAACGCCTCCTCCAGGCCGGCGCCGGTCACCTCGAGATCGTTGATGTCGACGCCTCGCCGAAACAGCTCTCGCAAGACCGCCTCCGGCTCGCCCGTCACCAGCACGTAACGCTGGTGCTTGACCTCAGAGGCGGTGATCGGAAGGCCGTCGAGCTCGGCTTGCGTGACGGGACGCGTGCTGGTGAAGCTCACCTTCTTCCCGACCACCTTGGACTTGATCTCCTGGGGGCTCGCGTCGGCGATGATCTTGCCGTGGTCGATGACGACCACCCTTTTCGCAAGCTCATCCGCCTCCTCGAGGTAGTGCGTCGTGAGCACGATCGTCTTTCCCGTCTCAATGAAACCCTTGATGCTCTGGATGAAGGCCCTTCGCGACTCGACGTCCAGCCCGACGGTTGGCTCATCGAGAAAGATGAGGTCGGGGTCGCCGCAGATCGCGAGCGCGAAATACAAGCGCTGCCGCTGACCGCCTGAAAGGTCCCTGTTCTGGGATTGCGCCTTTTCCTCGAGTCCCGCCAGCTCGATCACGCGCGCGGTGGGCAGCGATCGTGGGTAGTAGGAACGGAAGAGGTCGATCGTCTCGCTCACTTTGAGAACCTGCGGTACGCCCGACTCCTGCAGCATCACGCCGGTACGGCTACGCGCGCGCCGGTCGGTCGGATTCAGTCCGAAAAGCCTGGCCGTGCCGGTAGTCGGTTTGCGTAGGCCGAGCATGATGCTGATCGAGGTTGTCTTGCCGGCGCCGTTGGGTCCAAGCATGGCCACGACCTCGCCGGTCTCGATGTCCAGGCTGACGCCCTTGAGAGCGTGAACGGCGCCGTACGACTTCGTGGCGTCGACAAGCTGGGCTGCCGGCTCCATAGGTGGCATCAAGGCTAGCGATTTACGCTTTCGGACATGGCCACGATCTTCACGCGGATCATCAACGGCGAGCTGCCCGCCCGCTTCGTCTGGAAGGACGAGTCGTGCGTCGCGTTTCTTTCGATCCGGCCGCTTCGTCCTGGCCACGCCCTGGTCGTGCCCAGGGCGGAGATCGACCACTGGCTCGATCTCGATGCTGGGTTGCTCGCCCACCTCACCCAAACCGCGCAGGCAGTCGGCAAAGCGCAGATGGCGGGCTTCAAGCCGGCACGGATCGGGCTGATGCTGGCTGGCCTGGAGGTCCCCCACTGCCACTTCCACGTCGTGCCGATCCGCGGCGTTCACGATCTCGACTTCGGCAACCAGGATCCCAACCCGGATCCCGCCGTGATGGAGGAAGCGGCGCAAACCATCCGGCGGGAGCTGCGAAAGCTGGGCTACTCCGAGGTCAGCGACTAGACAGCACGCGCTCCAGCTGGTCGACGTGCATCTCGAGGTGGTTGATCAAGGGAAGGCGCGCCACGTCGACTGCGTTGATCAGGTCGCCGTTCTCCTGCCTCGCCTGGCGGCGGAGTGATGACGGCTCAGCCGTACGGAGCAGCTTGAGCGTGCGGGCCTGGTCTGTGAGCGCCATGCGCAGGAGCTCGGCCGGCTCGATCTTAGCCATCTGTTCGCCGACCACGTCCCTCAGGTTCACATTCTCGAGGAGGTCCAGCTCGCTCATCTGACCGCTCGAGATCTTGTGCACCAGCACGCCATAGAACTTGGACAGGACGGCGATGTGGGCGAGCAGCTCGTGTGGTGACCATTCACCTTCACTCTGACCCGGCGCAACCCGCGGGCCGAGCTCCGCGAGCCGCGACGACGCCTTCTCAAGCCGGTCCGCCAGGAAGTGGCGGTCGTGGTCGAGCATCTCATCGAGGAACTTCTCGACGTCGGCACGGGTGAACGCGGTGCTCTCGATCTTCATCGACATACCATTCTGTTGGAGAATCAACGTATGTGCTACTCAGATGACGCCCGAGTGCCGCTGCCGCCCGTCCGATTGATCAGTGGCGCGGCCGCCGACCACGGTGACATGGTCCTCGTGTCAGCCGACGGCACGAAGTTCGCCGCGTATTTCGCCAGGGCCGAGAAGCCCACGGGAGCCGGCATGGTCGTGATGCCCGACGTGCGAGGCCTGCATCAGTTCTACAAGGAGCTGGCGCAGCGCTTTGCCGAGGCGGGGATCGACGCTGTGGCGATCGATTACTTCGGCCGCACCGCGGGAATGGGCGACCGCGACGAGGCTTTCGACTACAAGCCCCACGTCGAGAACACGACCCCGGAAGGCATTGCTGCCGACGTGTCGGCGGCGATCACCTACCTCGAGTCGAAGGAAGGCGGCGCGGTCAAGTCGGTGTTCACCGTCGGTTTCTGTTTTGGAGGTTCCAGCTCGTGGAACCAGTCCGCGCTGCAGCCTCGTCTCAACGGGGCGATCGGCTTCTATGGGCGACCGGAACGGAGCGAGCCCTTCATCTCCAAGATGAAGGCGCCTCTGCTGATGTTGATCGCGGGCGCCGACTTCACGCCTCAGGAGGCGTTCCACGCCTTCGACAAGGAGCTCACCGAGGCATTGGTGCCACACGAGATGCACATCTACGAGGGCGCCCCGCACAGCTTCTTCGACCGGACGTTCGAGCAGTGGAAGGATGCCTGCGACGACGCCTGGCACCGCATGCTGGCCTTCGTCAAGAAGCCCAGCTGACAGCAGTTCTCGACTCGAGGTCCTAAGCCGGCGGGCGTCGTATAGTCGCGGCCATGGCGAAGCTGGCCATCAAGTCCAAATCGGCCCGAGCGCCGAAGCAGGCCCCCACCCTCCCGTCCGCGCTCATCGCGGAGCTGGAGCGCCGCCGGTCGGGCATGGCCCGGCACATGGCCCGGGCCGTGGTCAGCCTCGTTCGCTGGGACGACTCGACGGGGGTGCCTCCCCAGCGTTCGGCGATCGCTCGCGCCTGTGAAGCCGGTCTGGACCTCTTCCTGGCGACCGCCCGTGAAGCCCGCCCGGCGACCAACGAAGAGCTGCGCCGGGTCGCGCAGCTCGGCATCCTCCAGGCGCGCAGCAGCCAGTCGGTCGAGCCCATCCTCGCCGCGTACCGCATCGCGGCCCGCGTCGCGTGGGACGAGATCCTGCGCGCGTGGCGGGGCCATCCCGAGGCGACTCCCGAGGCGATCATGGTCACCGCGAACTACGTGTTCGCGGCGCTCGACCAGGTGGCGGCTGAGGTTACGAAAACCTACCTTCACGCGCGCGAGCAGCACATGCAGCGCGGGACTCGTGCGCACGCCAGGCTCTTCCACGCGCTGATCAGCGACAACTTCGATTCAGAGCTGGAGCTCCAGAAGCAAGCGCTGGCGCTCAATATGCCGATCGTCCCAACCGGTTACGTGGTCGCGGTATGCAAGCTCATCGTCGGCAATCGCGACGGCGAGCGAGGTGGGCAGGCGCTGGCCGAGGTCGCGGCGTCACTCGAGGTGCCCCGGGGGGCGATCAGCCACGCGACCGACCCGAGCACGCTCGTCGTGCTCTGGCCTGCCGAGTCCGTGGCGAACGTCGAGGCCGCGGGCCAGTTCGTTACGCAGCTCCAGGACGAGGCCGTGAAGCGCTCGGGCACTGCGCGCGCCAGGGTGCGGGCCGGCATCGGCGGCTATCATCCGGGCCTCCGCGGCATCTCGCGGTCGTACCTCGAGGCGCAGCAGGCGATCGAGGCGGGTCGAAAGCTGCGCCCGGAAGGTGTGGTCCATCGTCACGACGAGCTGATCCCCCACCTCGTTTTGACCCAGAACCCGCGCCTGGCCGAACGTTTTGTGGCCCACAGCCTTGGACGCCTCGTCGATCCGAAGGTTCGCAACCGCGGACAGCTCCTCGAAACGCTGGAGGCGTACCTCGTCCGCGGATCGGTCAAGGAAGCGGCGGCCGCGCTCGGTCTGCACCGCCACACCGTCCTCTACCGGCTGGACAAGCTGCGCGAGCTCCTCGGCGGTGACCTCGAAATACCCGCTACGCGCCTGCGCCTGCAGCTGGCCCTGGAGATCCGCAAACTGCTCTGAGGTGCGAATCTGGATACGGAATTGGACATGGTGTCCAAGCTTGGAGGCTAGTTTTCCCACACTAGGCCAGTGTGGATTGGCCCCAGCGTCCGTATGCTTGCCTCATGACATCCAACTCCAATGGTCGCCGCGTGGCCGTCACCGGCATGGGCTTCATAACCCCGATCGGCAACGACGTCGAAACGGTCTGGTCGAACATGGTCGAGGGCGTCTCGGGAATCGGGCGGATCACGCATTTCGACACGACGATCTTCGACTGCAAGATCGCGGGCGAGGTCAAGGGCTTCAATCCCGAGGAATACATGGACCGCAAGACCGCCCGCCACATCGGGCGCTACTGCCAGTTTGCGTTGGCGGCCTCCAAGCAGGCGCTCGCGCAGTCGGGGCTCGTGCCGGGTGAGATGGACCCCGATGACGTCGGCGTGATCGTCAGCTCCGGCATCGGTGGGATGGAGGAGATCGAAAAGAGCCACACGCAGCTGATGGAGCGGGGGCCGAAGCGGATCAGCCCGTTCACCGTCCCGATGATGATCGCGGACATGGCGGCGGGCATCGTCGCCATCCACACGCACGCGGGCGGTCCCAACTACGCGATCGTCAGCGCTTGCGCCTCCGGCTCGCACGGTATCGGCGAGGCTTCGGAGATCATCAAGCGGGGCGACGCGATTGCGATGCTCGCCGGAGGCTCGGAAGCCACCATCACTCCGTTGACCATGGGCGCTTTCAGCCAGATCAAGGCCGTCAGCGAGCGCAATGACGAGCCGGAGAAGGCCTGCCGGCCGTTTGACCTCAACCGCGATGGGTTCGTCATGAGCGAGGGCTCGGTGATGTTCGTGCTCGAAGACATGGACCACGCGAAGAAGCGAGGCGCGAAGATCTTCGCCGAGATCGCCGGTTACGGCGCAAGCGCAGACATGTACCACTTCACCGCACCGCAGCCTGAGGGCAAGGGCGCGATTCGAGCCATGAAGCGCGCTCTGGAGAAGAGCGGCGTCGAGCTGACCGATGTGGGCTACATCAATGCGCACGGGACCTCGACCAAGCTCGGCGACGTGGCCGAGACCAAGGCGATCAAGGCGGTCTTCGGCGACCACGCGTACAAGCTGGCGGTCAGCTCGACCAAGTCGGTGCACGGTCACCTGCTTGGCGCCGCCGGCGCCATCGAGGCGGCCGCCTGCGTGCTGGCGCTCAACCGAGGCCTGCTGCCGCCGACCATCAACCTGGACGACCCGGATCCAGAGTGCGACTTGGACTACGTCCCGAACAAAGCCCGCAAGGCGGACATCAAGGTGGCCCTCTCGAACTCGTTCGGATTCGGTGGCCACAACGCCGCGCTCGTGATCAAAGGCCCCGATGTTTAACAGGGGTCCTCGCGAAATCAAGGCGAAGCCTTCGATTTCGTGGGGCTATGCCAACTAGGAGAATTGCTGATGGCAACACCACTCGATTTCAAGGAACTGCAGGGTCTCGCGGCCGAGATCCTGGGCGTCGATGTCGACCAGGTGCAGCTCGACAAGAGCTTCGCCAAGGACCTCGCGGCCGATTCGCTCGACCTCGTCGAGCTGATCGCGGCCGTCGAGGACAAGTACGACGTTGAGCTGCCCGAAGATGAGCTCGAGAAGATGAAGCTCATCGGCGATCTCTGGAAATTCCTGGAGCAGAAGACCGCCGAGCGGCTGGAGGCATAGCAGCCATGGCGATCACCAGCGCTTACCGCACCCGCTCCGACGCGGTTCCCCTGCGAAGTTTCAAGACCAAGGGCCGGCCGAGCGCAATCGCCGGGGTGGGTGCCTACGCGCCCGAGAAGATCATCACGAACTTCGACCTCGAGAAGCTGATGGACACCTCGGACAAATGGATCATCGAGCGCACGGGGATCCACCGGAGGCACATCGCCGAGCCCGGGACGACAACGCTCGAGCTCGCGACCAAAGCCGCGCGCAGCGCTCTCGACGCGGCGGGCATCACGGCCAAGGACCTGGACATGATCCTGGTCGGAACATCGTCGCCCGACGGTCCTTTCCCGTCGATCGCCGCCCGCATCCAGAACGAGCTCGACGCCCCAGGCGCTGTCGCGTGGGACACGCTCGCCGCCTGCACGAGCTTCATGTACGGGCTTTCGATCGCGGACTCGTTCATCGCGACCGAGCGCGCGGACAACGTGCTCGTCATCGGCGCAGAGGTGCTCTCGCGGATGCTCGACTACAACAACCGAGGGACCGCGGTCATCTTCGGCGACGGCGCCGGAGCGGCGATTGTTCGTCCCGCCCCCAAGGGCGCGGGTTTTCTCAGCTGGTGTCTCGGCTCGGACGGCCGCGGCTACGCGCAGGTGACCTGCGGCAACATCGAGAAGGGCGCCTACGCGGCGAAGGACCCACACCCCTACATCGAGATGGTCGGCCCCGACGTCTTCAAGTTCGCGGTCGACATCTTCATCCGCCAGGCCAACGAGGTCTGCAACACGGCAGGCGTCGCGCTGGAGGACATCGACCTCTGGGTCCCCCACCAGGCCAACTTCCGGATCATCGACGCGGCCGCGCGCCGGATCGGGCTGCCGCTGGACCGTGTGGCGATCAACATCGACGAGTACGGCAACACCTCGAGCGCGTCCATCCCGATCGCGCTGGAAGAGGCAATTCGCAAGGGACGGATCAAGAGCGGCGACCATGTGCTTCTCGCGGGCTTCGGTTCCGGACTGACATGGGGCGCGTGCCTCTTGAAGTGGGCATAACAGGAATGACATGGGGGTAAAGCTCATCGGCCCGATCGCGCTGCTCTTCCCAGGCCAGGGCACGCAAAAGCCAGGCATGGGAAAGAACCTGTACGACCGCTACCCGGCGGCTCGCGTGGTGTTCGAACGTGCCGAAGAGATTCTCGAGATGCCCATCCGCCGGCTGTGCTTCGACGGCCCGGCCGAGGAGCTGAACCGCACGGACATCATCCAGCCGTGCGTGATGACCGTGTGCTGGGCGGCCTACGAAGTGTGGCGCGAAAGCTACGGGTTTGAAAACGTGAGCGTCACGGCGGGCCACAGCCTGGGCGAGATCGCCTCGCTTGCGGCCGCGGGCTCCATCCCCTGGGAGACCGCGCTCCTGCTCGTCAAGGAGCGCGGCCGGATTATGGCCCAGGCGTCGCATGAGCAGGCCGGCGGCATGATCGCCATCGTCGGGCTCGAGGAGGCGGCGGTCGAACGCATTCGCGAAGAGGCATCCTCGCACGGCAAGCTCTGGGTGGCCAATCGCAACGCGGACATCCAGTTCGTGCTTTCGGGCGAGGTGGCCGCGGTACAGGACGCGGAAAGGCTCGCGCTTGCCGCGGGCGCGCGGCGGGCCCTCATCCTGACCATCCCGCTCGCGGCCCACACGCCGCTGATGGCAGCCGCGGCCGCAGCCTTCCGCAAGGTGGTCGACAAGCTGCCAATCAAAGCGCCCTCGATTCCAATCCTCGCCAACGCGTCAGGGGAAGCCCTCCGCACCGTGGCAGCCCTTCAGGACGAGCTTCGGCTCCAGATGCTGCGCCAGGTCGACTGGGCGCGCACGATGGTGTCCATGCGCGCAATGAAGGTGAAGACCGTGGTCGAGCTTGGCCCGGGCCGCGTGCTGGCCAGCCTTGCCGCGAAGCACATCCCCGGCGTCGACACCTGGAACGCGGAAGAGCTATTCATCGACTTCGCCGGTCCGACCACGGCTTAGCCACATGGGCGATCTAGATGGCAAAACCGCGCTCGTCACGGGCGGCGGGAAAGGCATCGGTCGCGCGATCAGCGTTGCATTGGCGGGGATGGGCGCGCGCGTGGTCGTCAACTACCGTTCTGACAAGACGGCGGCCGAAGAGACCGCGGCCTCGCTGCCAAACGCGAGCGCGCACAAGGCAGACGTCGGTGATCCCGCGCAGGTCGAGGCGATGGTCAAGGCGATTGGCCGGGTCGACGTTCTCGTCAACAACGCGGGCGCGGTGCGCGACAAGCTGCTGATCCAGATGGCTCCCGCCGACTGGGAAGAGCTGATCCGAACCGACCTCATGTCGGCTTTCGCAACCACGCGAGCCGCCATCATGTCTGGGATGATGCGGGCCCGCTGGGGCCGGATCGTCAACATCTCTTCGATCGTCGGGTTGACCGGCAACGCCGGCCAGTCCAACTACGCGGCGGCCAAGGCAGGCCTGATCGGGTTCACCAAGTCCGTGGCGCGTGAATACGGGTCGCGCAACATCACGTGCAACGCTGTGGCCCCCGGCTACGTTCGCACCGAGCTGACCTCCGGGTCGCTGACTGACGAGATGGTGGGCGAGCTGGTCAAGCTGACGCCGATCAAGCGCGAGGGCACGGCCGAAGATATCGCCGCGGCGGTGGCGTTCCTGTGCTCTGAGCAAGCCGGCTTCATCACCGGCCAGGTGCTTGCGGTGGACGGCGGGCTGAGTCTCTGATGGCGCTCGCCCACGAGGCCCGGCCGGACCTTCGCATCGCGGGAAGCAAGCTGCCCGCGGTCCCCCTGCCGCCCGCCTGCCCTGGCTGCGGCGTCAGTCTCGATGCCGAGGCGCTTCGCAAGCACAACTATGTCTGCGAGTGCGGGCACCATTTCCGGATCGGCGCGGACGCGTGGATCGCGTTGATCGCGGACCGCGGCTCCTGGCAGGAACGATGGGGCGACGTTCGATCTCACGACCTTCTGAACTGGAAGGTGCCCAAGCCGTACCAGGAGGTGGTCGAGCAGCTGCTGGCGGATGGGCTCAACGAGGCCGTGCGCACTGGCACGTGCACGCTGGCCGGTCGGCCGATCTGGCTGGCCGCGTTTGATTTCCGTTTCGTAGGAGGGACGCTGTCGATCGTCGCCGGCGAGCGTCTGGCGCGAGGCATGGAGCAGGCTGCGAGCTCGGGCATCCCTTACGTCCTCGTTTCGGCGTCCGGCGGAGCGCGCATGCAGGAAGGCGTGCTCGCTTTGATGCAGCTCGCGAAAGTGAACGCCGCGGTCGGTCGCATGCACGCCGCGGGGGTGCCGTACTTCTCGGTGCTGACGGATCCGACGTTTGGTGGAACCGCTGCCTCTCTGGCCTTGCTGGGCGACATCAACATCGCCGAGCCCGGCGCGGCGATTGGATTCACCGGGCCGCGCGTGATCAAGCAGGCGACGTACGCCGACCTTCCTCCTGGCTTTCAGAGCGCGGAGTTCCAGCTTGCGCACGGGCAGGTTGACCTCGTGTTGCCCCGCACCGAGCTCCGCCGCTTCCTGGCGCACCTGCTCGAGATGTACCCATGACCCGTCACGGACGCAAACCCGACGAGACGACCCTCAGCGTCTGGCAGGTCATTGAGCTCGCCCGTCATCCAGAGCGGCCGTACTCGCTCGACTACATCCGGCGCCTGGCGCCCGACTTCATCGAGCTGCACGGCGACCGTCTCTCGGGCGACGATCCCGCCCTCGTAGGCGGAGTCGGGACGTGGCACGGCCGGACGACGGTTTTCCTCGGCCACCAGAAGGGGCGGAGCCTCAAGGAGCGTGTCGCGCGGAACTGGGGGATGATGCACCCCGAGGGCTACCGGAAAGCGATCCGCCTCGCGCATCACGCTGCGAAGTTCCACTTTCCGATCGTGTCCCTGATCGACACCCCTGGCGCCTATCCGGGCGCGGGCGCGGAGGAGCGGGGCATCGCGGCCGCAATCGCGGAGGCGATCATGGAGTGGTTCCGGGTCCCGGTCCCGATCGTCGCGGCGGTGATCGGCGAGGGCGGGAGCGGCGGGGCTCTCGGCATGGGGGTCGCCGATCGCGTGATCATGCTCGAGAACTCGATCTACTCGGTTGCCTCTCCCGAGGCCGCCGCCTCGATCGTCTGGCGCGACAACACCCGCAAGGTCGAGGCGGCCGAGCAGCTCCAGCTGACCTCGCGCGACCTGCTCGCGATGGGAGTGGTCGAAGAGGTCGTCACTGAGCCGAAAGGAAGCGCTCATGCCGGCTACGACGCCGCCGCGGCCGCCCTCGACGAAGCCCTGAACCGTCACATGCAGGCACTCCTGCAGCTGCCCACCGAGGAGCTTCTACAGCGCCGCTACGAGCGATTCCGCTACATCGACTCCCTCGTGCACGCCGAGCCTCAGTTCGGGCCAAAGGTCTGAAGTATGAGAAGGAACCTGCCGGTTCCTTCTGCGCGCTAGCGCGAGCAGGATGTGACCTACAGATTGCATCGGCCGGTCGCCTGCGGCGACGGGCCTGCTCATCTTCCCGCGGATGGGATTTTCAGAAGGATTCTCCCTGCGGCGATTGGCAGGCCAAGACGCAGGCATGGGGACGGCCGGAGTAAATCCGGCCTGCGGACCACCCGAACTTGAGAATCGTCGCGCAGCGCGTGGCTGCGGGCTCGGTGAGCTGGGAGGAAGGCGCCGAACAGCGTGGTGCAACCATCGGGCACGGATACGTGTTGTTGGTGGGTGCGGCATCTGATGACGAAGACAACGCTGTGCGAAAGCTCGCCGACAAGGTCATCGACCTGCGCGTCTTCAAGGACGACGCCGGCCGGATGAACCTGAGCCTCACGGACGTGCGCGGATCGGCCTTGATCGTGTCGCAGTTCACGCTGTTCGCGGACATGAGCCGCGGCCGGCGGCCCAGCCTGCTCAAGGCCGGCGATCCGCAGCGGGCCGAGCAGCTCTACGAGGTGTTTGTGCAGCAGTTTCGCGAGCGCGGAATACCGACCGAGACCGGCAGCTTTGGAGCTGACATGCGCGTGAGTATCGAGAACGACGGTCCGGTCACGCTGGTGCTCTCGACAGACGAGTGGCCGACGCGTGTCTAGGTTCAAGCCTTACCTGGCGCTGGCCGCGCTCGCGCTGATCTGGGGCGCCTCGTTTCTCCTGATCAAGGTCGCGGTCCATGACATGAGCCCGACAGTGTTGCTGCTCATACGCTCGGTGTCGGGATTGATCGCCCTGGCCGTGATCGTCAAGGCGATGGGCAGGCCCCTTCTTGGCGAAGGCTGGAGGACGCGATTAGGCTCGTTCGCGATCATGGCGATCACGAACGCGATCGTGCCCTGGGTCGCGATCGCTTGGGGAGAGGAGCGGATCTCGAGCGGTCTCGCCAGCATCCTGAACTCCACGACCACGCTCTGGACGGCAGTTCTCATCTTTTGGGCGATGCCGGCCGAGCGCCCGACCAGGGTCGGCTATCTGGGCGTCGTCCTGGGGGTCGCCGGGGTCGTCATTCTCGTGCTGCCCGACATCCTGGCCCATGGCGTGTCCGGCAATTTCGTCGGGGCGATCGCCGTGCTGGTGGCGGCCCTTTCATATGCGGCAAACGCGATCTACCAGCGCCGGAAGATGCGCAGCGTCAGCGTATTCGACATCAGCATCGGACAGCTCGCGGCGACGGTCGTCTTCGCGATACCGCTGGCCGCCCCATCGCTGTCACACGTTCACTTCGCTCTGACCTCCATGGCCGCGGTCATCGCGCTTGGAGCCGGCGCCACAGGCATCGCGTACCTGCTCTACTACTACGTGATGAACTCCCTCGGCGCCGTGCGCGCGGCAGGTGTCACGCTGCTGGTCCCGGTGACCGCCGTGTTCTGGGGAGTGGTCCTGTTGCACGAGGGCTTCAGCTGGCCGATCATCGCCGGCATGGGCGTCATCCTCGCCGGCACAGTGCTGACCAACCTCGGGCGGCGCGTCAGCCGCACCCCTTCGGTCACGCGCGACACAGCGGCAGCTTGACCGCCTTTCTCGAGGAGCACGCGCCCCAGGTTCGCCTGGCGGCCGATCGGATCCGGGGCCACGTCCGCCGCACTCCGTGCCTGACGACCGACCTCGACCCCCACCTCCGGCTGAAGCCGGAGTGCTTCCAGGTCACCGGCTCGTTCAAGGTGCGCGGAGCCTTCAACGCGATCCTGACCCTGGCCGCCCAGCAGCCTCGCCCCGAGGGCGTGATTGCGGTGAGCTCCGGCAACCATGCGCAGGCCGTGGCGCTCGCCGCGGCGACGGTTGGCCTCACGGCTGTCGTGCTCATCCCGGAGGACGCCAACCCGGCGAAGGTCGCGGCGACGCGCGCCCTCGGCGCCGAGGTGATCCAGGAGGGCATCACGTTCGCCAATCGCGAGCAGCGCTTGCACGAGGAGATGGCCGCCCGCGGCCTGACCCTCGTCCATCCCTACGACGACTGGAACGTGATTCACGGGCAGGGCACCGCCGCGCTGGAGCTGCTCGAGGACGCGCCAGACCTCGAGGTGATCGCCACTCCGATTGGAGGCGGCGGGCTGCTGTCCGGTACGGCGATCTCGGCCAAGAACCACAACCCCGCAATTCGCGTCATCGGGGTCGAGCCGGTGGTGGCCGACGATGCCTACCGAAGCTGGAAGTCCGGAAGCATCCAGGCGCTCGCGTCGGCGCCGGCGACGATTGCGGACGGAGTCCGGACCACCTCGATCGGAGCACGTACGTTTGAAACCATGTTCGCCAACCGGCTGGTGGACGAGATCGTGACCGTGACCGAGGATGAGATCGCTTCAGCCGTCAGGGTCGCGTGGTCGCGGCTGCACCTCGCGCTCGAGCCCACCGGGGCGCTTCCCCTGGCGGCCTACCTCGCGGGAAAGCTGCCGAAGGGCGCGGCCGGGCTGATCCTCACGGGTGGCAACGCCAACCTCGAAACGGTGGCTACACTGCTCCGGCACTGATGATCCCCGTCAAAGAGGTGATGACGCGGAACGTGATCACCTTCCGCGAGGACACGCCGCTCGATGAGATCGCGCTGACGCTTGCATCGAAGCGGATCACCGGCGCGCCGGTTGTGAGCGCAGAGGGCCACGTGGTCGGCATCATCTCCGAGACCGATGTGTTCTCGAAGAAGGGCAAGGTGGCGCGCGACATCATGAGCCAGCGCGTTGTCTCCGTCAGCGAGGACACCGGCATCGACGAAGCTGCGCGCTTGTTGATCGGAGAACGGATTCGCCGCGTGCCGGTGATCAAAGGCGGCAAGATGGTCGGCCTGCTCAGCCGCTCGGACGTGCTCGAGTTCTTCGCGAAGACGCGGTGGACCTGCGACGTGTGCGGGTGGTGGGAGCGAAGCCTCGAGAGACCCGAGCGCTGCCACTCGTGCTCGAGCACGGATCTCCACCTGGAGCGGGCTGACCCTGGTCACTAGCAAAACCCCACGAAGTCAGAGGCTGCGCCGTGACTTCGCGGGGACCCCTGACAACCGACTTTCGCGGAAGGCCCAGAGCTTCACCGAGTCGGTCATCCGCGAGATGACCCGCCTGAACCTGCAGCTCAACGGCCCGGAACGCGCCGTGAACTTCGCCCAGGGGTTCCCCGATTTCAACACCGACTCACGGATCCTCGACGCGGCCGCCGCCGCGCTGCGCGACGGCTTCAACCAGTACGCCACGACCTGGGGCGCGCCGCAGCTGCGTCAGGCCGTGGCTCGCAAGCAGTCGGCCGCTTGGGGACGAGCCGTGGATCCCGAGACCGAAGTGACGGTTTCGTGCGGCGCGACCGAGGCGATGATCGCCGCGATGCTGGCCGCGATCGATCCCGGCGACGAGGTGATCGTCTTCGAGCCGTTCTATGAGAACTACGGACCTGACTGCATCATCAGCGGCGCGGTGCCCCGGTACGTGACGCTGCGCGGCAGCGACTGGTCGTTCGATCCGGAGGCGCTTCGTAGAGCGTTCAACGACAAGACCCGTGCCATCGTCGTCAACACCCCGCACAACCCGACTGGCAAGGTCTACTCGAAGGCCGAGCTCGATCTCATCGCGCAGCTGTGCATCGAGCACGATGCGATCGCGATCACAGACGAGATCTATGAGCACCTCGTCTACAGCGGCCGTCACATCAGCCTCGCCACGCTGCCCGGGATGAGGGAGCGGACGATCACGATCAGCGGAGCCAGCAAAACCTACTCGGTCACCGGTTGGCGCATCGGCTGGCTAATCGCCCCACCGGGGTTGACGGCCGGCATTCGCAAGGTGCACGACTTTCTGACCGTCGGGGCGGCGCACCCACTGCAGGTCGCCATCGCGGCGGCGCTGGAGCTACCCCCGTCCTTCTATGTGGAGCTGCTTGGAGACTACCGAGAGCGCCGCGACGCGATCGTCACGGGGCTGCAGGAGTGCGGCTTCGAGGTCTCAGCACCCGATGGCGCGTACTACGTGATGGCGGGAATCGAGTCATTCGGGTTCGACGACGACGTCAAGTTCGCCCGGCACCTCATCGAGAAGGCCGCCGTGGCGACCGTGCCCGCGTCGAGCTTCTATCACAATGCCGCGGCGGGCCACGGCAAGGTGCGTTTCAGCTTTCCCAAGCGGATTGAGACGATCGAGCGGGGGCTGCAGGCCCTTCGCGGGCTCCGCTCCTAACCCAGCCCACCTGGCCGTTTGCAGGCGGCTGGAATCGTCCATCCCCGGTACTGGTTGTAAGCCTTGTGATCGACTTTGGGCCGTTGCGCCGGAAGGAGAAGAGCCTCCAGGACCTTGCGACAGGACTCAGCCGGGACAATCTCGGCCGGCTGACCCGGGAGATGGTTGCCGCCCAGCTTTCCACGATCGAAGATGCCACCGACGAAGACGTCGTCATGGTGCCCGACGATCCGGATGCCAACGACACCTACGCGGCCGATGCCGAGGATGTCGGTCTTTCCTGGACGCTCGGCCATGTAGTCGTCCACACAACAGCCTCCTCGGAGGAGTCGGCGGCGCTGGCCCTGGTGTTGGCCCGCGGCCTGCCTGTCGTCGGCCGGTCCAGGTACGAGGTGCCCTGGGAGGAGGCGCGGAGCGTGGAGTTCATCCGCAACCGCCTCGACGAGAGCCTGCGGATGCGCCTGGCGTTGCTTGCCGCCTGGCCCGATGAGCCTCGCCTGGACAATTTCTACGCCCCATACGAAGGTCGCCCGCCGATGAACGCGGTCGGACGATTCATCGGCGGGCTCGCGCACGACGACTCGCACCTGGAGCAGATGCGCAAGATCATGGTGCAAGCTCGGTCGCGCCGGGCGGCCGTTTAAGAGAGGCCTGCTTCCAGCTCGGCCGCCACAGGCGCTTCGCGTCCTCTCAGGAGACGCTTTCCGTTAACAGGCTGGGTTCCGGCATCGCCGCGCCGGTCTTAGGTTGGCGGCATGCGCAATCTGCTCCGGCAACCGCTGGCCTGGATGGTGATCGCCGAATGCGTCGTGATGGCAATGCTGATCGTCGTGGTCTGGAACGTGGTCGCGGCCGCGGCTGTTCAGCGCTCGGGAACCGCACAGGTCCAGGCCATCGACGCTCCGGCCTCCACCGAGACGCCACCGCTGCCCGACCTGACCGCCGCAGGGCCGGCAGCCCCTGTTCAGCTGCCGGGTCTCAACCTGGACGCGGGTTTCTGGCGGCTGCGGCTCAACCAGCTGAACCGGGACCAGGTGTTCTTCGAGCAGCTCGAATGGCGAATCCTGCGCAACGCCATGGACGCGGCCCAGGGCTACCTGGAGACGGTGGTCTTGCCTTCGGTCACGCGCGCTGAACGCGCGTGAGCTACGTCCGGCTAGCCCTTTTCCGATTGCATCGTGACGTTGCCGTTCAGCGTGGCGCCGTCCTCGACCGTGAGGCGGGCGACCTTGACGTCGCCGTTCAGGTGGCCTGAACCGCCGAGCGTCAGACGCTTCTTCGCGGTCACGTTGCCGGTGACCTGGCCACGGACGCTGACGTTCGATCCCTCGATCGAGGCCTGGATCGATGCCCCCGAGTCGATCGTGACGTCTCCGCTCGCCTTGAGCTCGCCTTCGACGTTCCCCGCGACCTTGAGGTCGCCCTGGATCTCGAGGCGTCCGTGCAGGCTGTCGCGCGGGCCGAGATTGACTACGTTTTTCTCACCGTTCTGGCTGCCGCCAGGTGAGTGGGTCGCGGACTTTTCAGCTTGGGCCATCTGGGAATCCTCCACTGCGTTGATCGTGCCTTCCATACTGTGTGGTCAACTCTGAGGGCTGACCGGACTTGCGCATCGGTGTCGCGCGGAGCCAGCGATTGAGCGAGATTGCATGGTAACAGGGTGCCGCCAGACGTAGAAAGAGGTTAAGGATCAGGGTCGAAAGCCCCAGGATCCAGGTTTTTGGAGCTCTCGACCACCTTGATGGACCCGGATTCGTCGGACGAGATGATCGACCACCTGGTCGATTTCTTCGATCGCATCGCCCCTTCGTACGACAGCTGGGCCGGCGGCCAGCACGAGCGGGTCGCGGCCCGGCTCGTCGACGTGGCGGCGCCGCAGAAGGGCGAGCACGTCCTCGACGTCGGCACGGGCACCGGCCTGGTCGCCCACCTCGTGGCTCCGCGGGTCAGCCCCGGAAGCGTGATCGGCATCGACCTCTCCGACAACATGCTGGCGCTTGCACGCTCGAAGAAGAGCAAGAACGTCCAGTTTCTCGGGATGGCTGCCGAGCGTCTCGTCTTCAAGCCCGAAACCTTCGACCTGGTCACGATGGGCGAGGCGCTTGCCTATCTCGGCGACCCCACCGACGCGCTGGCCGAAGCGCGCCGGGTGCTGCGTGAGGGTGGCCGCCTCGCGGTTTCGAATCAGCGGCGCAGCCTGAGCACCCGCGCGCAGGACCTCTTCTTCCAGGGCCTGGCGCCCCTCGCGCGCCGCCACTACCTCAGCCTTCCGCGCTACAGCTCAGAGCGCTCGCGCTTTGGCGAACCCAACGTGCTGCCCCAGCTGCTCGACGGGGCCGGCTTCGAGGTGACCCGAGTGACGGAGATGGTCACGGGCGGCAAAACCCGCGACGCCAAGGAATGGACGGACCTGATGGCGGGCGCCGGTCCGCTGCCTAACACTCTGATTCGCGCTCTGGGTCCCCGCTTCCGCGACGAGCTGGAGGCAGAGATCGAATCGGCGATGGACAGCCTGGGCGACCCCGACGACGCCTTCCGGTACCACCACTCCTACCTGATAGCCGTGGCTCGCAAGCGCTGACCGAGCGTCGCCACCATCACCAGAGCCGCGAGTGCGCACATGGCGGCGGCGACGGTGAAGATCTCGCGGTACTCCTGCAGGAATGCCGCGGCGACCAGCCTCTGCAGGTGATCGACCCTGGCGCGCAGGCTGGGGTCGGTGAGGACCGGCGTGCCGAGGATCTGGTGAAACCGATAGAGGCCGAAGACGGTCAGCGCGGACAGCCCGACCAGCATGCCCATCGTGCGCGCGAGCACGACCAGGCTCGTCGCGAGGCCGTGGCTCTCGCCACGGGTCAGCGCCAGGACCCCGGCGGTCAGGGGTGCGATCACGACGCCGAGGCCCAGCCCGCAGGCTGCGAGCGCCAGGTCCGCCTGACGGGCAAAGCCAATCTGCAGCGAGAGCTCGTTCGAGGACCAGGTCGACATCTGGAGGAAGGCGGCGGCCGAGAGCAGGATGCCGCCCACCGCCACCAGCCGTCCCGAAGATCGGCTCGCAAGCCAGCCGCCGAGCACCGCGCCGACCGGGATCCCGACCAGGAAACGGGATAGAAGCAAGCCCGAACCCGGCTGGTCGAGGCTGAACACCAGCCGGCCGAGCACCGGGACGTCGACCAGCGCCACCATCAGGGCGGCGCCGATCAAGACGTTGGCGATCGCGGCGCCGATGAACGCCCGGCTCCGCAAGAGGTCTCGCGGCACCAGCGGCTCCAACCGGTGGACCTGGCGCCGGCCGTAGAGGGCCAGCACGACAACGCTCGCGATGCCGGCTGGAATCAAGAGTGCGCTTGTCGCGCGATGGTCCGGATCGTCGGGATAGAGAGCGACAACGAGGAGTCCGAGCCCGACGCCCAGCAGCGACGCGCTGATCCAGTCGATCGACGATGCCGCGGGCCGCGACGGCGGCGCCGCACGCCGCGTCGTGAGGAGCAGGCCGCCGGCGCAGAGCGCGGCCAGCGGAACGTTCAGCCAGAACACGAAACGCCACCCGCCCGCGGATGCCGCAAGCGCAGCAATTGTCGTGCCGTAGAGAGGGCCGAACACGCTGCCGGCCTCCTGAAGGCCGGACACCGCGCCGAGCGCAAGGGTGCGGGCGTCACCCTGGTACAGGTCCGCGGCGAGCGCAAGCGACAGCGGAACCAGACCGCCTCCGCCCAGCCCCTGCAGCACCCGGCCGGCGACGAGCCACGGCAGACCGGCGAAAGTCCACAGGCCGGAGGTCGCGGTGATGACCGAGCCGGCGGCGAACACGACCATGCAGGCGGCATAAACGGGAGCGCGGCCGCGCGCGTCCGAATAAGCGCCGAGCAAGGGCATCGCCACCACGTAACCGCCGAGAAAGCCGGTCACGATCGGCGTCGCCTGCTCGAAGCGATCGATGGTCAGGCCGACGTCGGCGATCATCGAGGGCAGGAGGGTCACGACCACGTACGCGTCGAGGGCCGCGATGAACAGCCCGGCCGCCGCTACCCCGAGCAGCGCCGGCTTCGGCACGTTATTGGGGTCCCCGCGAACTCACGGCATAGCCTCTGAGTTCGTGGGGCGTCACGGTGTCGGTGGTGTGATGTTGACCGAGGCGTTGAAGCCCGAGATGTCCACCTCGACCGCGGCCTCCTTGCCGCCATCACCGAAAGCGCCGTCGAGCTGCGCCTTGCGAATCAGGTGGTCGGAGACCCCGACCCAGACGACAGCCTTCACGTCGACCGTCGAGCTCAGCTGCGCGAACATGCTGTTCAGCTGGTCGGCGCTGTAGGTCGCGTTGATCTTCTGCACGTCGACTCCATCGACCTTGTCCGCGCCGGCATCGGAGAGGTTGCGGCCGGCTGGAATGACCGCCGGCAGACCGGTCGCGGGATCGAAGAGCTTCGCCAGGTCAGGGATGGCCGCGGCCTGGCTCCCCGTCATCTCCTGGTAGGTCGAGAACGGAAGGTGCAGGTAGACGTGTCCACTCACGATCACGACCTCGAGGCTGATCGCGAGGTCCTGCTCCTTCACCGTGTAGATGGTGTCGCTGTCGCCGGGCAGCCGGACCGAGGTCTTCGCGCTGACCAGCGTAAAACCCTGGAACGAGATCGCCCCCTTCGTGAACTTGAGCTGCGCGTTGACCGTGCTCAGCTTCGCCATCGCAGCCGCGGCGTCGCGCAGAGTCGCTGCCGGGTCGACCGGCTGCTGGCTCCCCCCACATGCGACGACCACAGCCAGTGCGACCAGGGCTCCCAACGTTCGCTTCATTGCTCGCCGAACACTAGCGCTGCGTCCACTACTTCGGGTCCTTCGCCCGCACGATGAGCCGGATCGGTCGGTCGTAGAAGAGGTAGTCCCAGGCCCAGTTCACCAGGACGAGGATGCGGCTGCGGAAGCTGATGACGTTGACCAGGTGAACCGCGAGCCACATCAACCAGCCGAGGAAGCCAGACAGGTGCAACGGCCCCAGCTCTGCCACCGCCGAGTTGCGACCGATCGTCGCCATGATGCCGGGGTCTTTGTAGCGGAAGGCCTTCGCTCCGCCGTTCCGGACCAGCTCCTCGACGGTGGCAGCCACGTGCTTGCCCTCCTGCATGGCGACCGGGATGAGCATTGGCAGCTGGACCCCGCCGCCGTCTACCGCTCCTGCGAGGTCTCCGATGACGAACACGACAGGGTGGTCGGCGAGCTGCAGGGTCGGCTCGACCTTGACGCGCGCCTGACGGCCGAGCGGCGCGCCGATCGCGGCGCCCAACTCTGAGGCACGCACCCCGGCTGTCCAGATGATGGTGCCGGCGGCGATCTCTTCGCCGCCCGCGAGCCTGATCGAGTCGTCCGTCACCGAGTCGACCTTCGCGCCCAGCATCACTTCCACGTGCTTCTTCTCGAGCGAGCGCCGTGCAGCCTGGCGCAGGACTGGCACAAACGTGCCCAGCGGCGCGCCTGCCGCTTCGAGCAGCAGCACCCGCACCTCGCCCAGGTCGAGGTCGCGGTAGTCCTTGCGGAGCACGAGCCGGATCAGCTCCGAGAGCGCGCCGGCCATCTCGACCCCGGTGGGCCCGGCGCCAACCACGGCAAACGTGAGCATCGTGCGCCGCTTCTCCGGGTCCGTCACCCACCGCGAGGCCTCGAACTGGGAGAGGATGCGGTTGCGTAACGCAAGGCCCTCGTCGAGATCCTTGAGGCCGAAAGCGTGCTGGGCCAGCGAGGCATTTCCGAAGTAGTCGCTCCGGCTGCCGGTGGCGAGCACGAGATAGTCGTACGAGATCGGACCGCGGTCGGTCTTCAAGGTGCGTCGGTCGAGGTCCGCGCCCGTCACCTGCGCCTGTTTGAACTCCGTGTTGGCGAGCGGGCGGATCAGTGCGCGCACCGGCCGCGCGACCTCACCAGGATCCAGGAGCGCCGAGGCCACCTGATAGAGGAGGGGCGTGAACAAGTGGTAGTTGTTGCGGTCGATCAGCAGCACGTCGACCGGGACATGCCGCAGAGCGCGCGCGCAGGTGAGACCGCCGAACCCCGCGCCGGCGATGACCACCCGGGGCCGGCTGCGCGCAAGCCCGAGCAGGTTGGGACCTGCTGAATTCACTTTTCCGGCTTGCGGAACCGCCCTCCCCCGCCGTGGCGCCGGTTGGCCATCTTCTCGAGGGCGGACTCTCCGCCCGTGGCCTGCAGGAGGGAGCTGGGCAGCTTCTGCTTTTTCTTGATCACCGGCTCGAAGAGGTCACCGTGCTTGGCGACGCGCGCGAGCACCTGGTCGGAGTCGAAGACCAGAAGGCTCGGATCCTTCGCCTTCAGGCACTTCTCGACCTCCTCCCACGACACCGGTGTGGACACCGTTGGTCGGGCGCGAGCACGTAGCGAGTAGACGTTGACCGTCGTCTTGTACTGGTCGTTCTGGCTCCAGTCGATGAGGACCCTGCCTGTGCGAAGCTCCTTCAGCTGCTTGTGCACCACGAGGTCGGGATGCTGCTCCTCGAACAGCTGCGCGAGGCCCTTCGACACGACCTTCGTTTCGACATAGGTCACCTTCGAGTTGAGCGGGACGTAGAGCTGCAGGCCCTTGGAGCCGGAGGTCTTGGCGCAGCAGTCGAGGCCGTGCTCCGCGAACACGTCGCGCAGCATCAGGCCGACTCTGCAGCACTCGACGATGGTCGCCGGCGGCCCAGGGTCGAGGTCGAAGACGAGCGTGCGCGGCTCCGGCAGGTTCGAAGCGAGTGACAGCGAGGTGTGGAACTCGAGCGTCGCAATTTGCGCGAGCCACACCAGCGTGGGCACGTCCTGGCACAGGCAGTAGTACATGTCGCGGTTGTTGCCGCCGCTCCAGACCGTTGCGGTCTCGACCCAGGGCGGCCGGTGCTTCGGGCAGTTCTTCTCGTAGAAGAATTCGCTGGCGACGCCGTTTGGATACCGCTTCAGCGTCAGGGGGTGGTCGCGCGTGTGGGGCAGGATGGCGGGCGCGACACGGGTGTAGTAGTCGATCACCTGCGCCTTCGTGAACCCGACCTCGGGGTAGAGGACCTTCTCGAGGTTGGTCAGCTTGAGCTGGCGCCCTTCGATCTCGACTTCGACAGCGGTTTCCTTAGCCACCTTCGCGCACGACCTCACGCGCAGGCTTGTCAGTCCGCAGGCCCTTGAAAGCAGGCGCCCGCAGCTGTCCCGACCTCGTCCATTCGACGAACTCGACCTCCGCGACGAGCTTCGGCTTGGCAAAGTGGGCGGCCCTGGGAGGCACACCGACGTCGAAGGGGCTCTTCGCCTGCGCCAGCGGCTTCATTGCGCTCTGCAGCTTATCCAGCATCGCGTCGGTGAAGCCGGTCCCGACCTTGCCGGCATAGACGAGCTTGTCATTGTCGTAATAGCCGATCAGCAGCGCGCCGGGCTGCCCGCCGCGCTTCCCTTCGCCATCGAGCCAGCCGCCGATCACGAACTCCTGGCGGTTCCGGTTCTTGAGCTTGACCCAGACCCCGCTGCGGCGTCCCGGCTCGTAAGGCGAGTCGAGCTTCTTGCCCATGATGCCCTCGAGCCCCGCCTTGCGGCTGGCCTGGCGCATGTCCGGTCCACCTCCCTTTTCATAAGGTGGGGTCTGCCATGACGCGCCGTTGAGCTTCAGCCTCTCGAGCTCTTTGCGCCGCTTCACATAGGGCTCCTTCAGCAGCGAGTGGCCGTCCCGCCACATCAGGTCGAAGATCATGTAGGTGACCGGGACCTCTGTCATCTTGCGGCGGATCTCAGACGTAGACGTGAGCCCCATTCGCTGCTGGATCTCCTCGAAGCTTGGGCGGCCCCTGTCGTCCAGGGCGACGATCTCGCCGTCGAGAATCACCTCTTTCGAGCCCAGCGCGCGGCCCATCGCGTGGATTTCGGGGTAGCGGGCCGTGACGGTTTCGCCGCTGCGGCTCACGAGGCGGACCGTACCGCCTTCGACATACGCCTCGGCGCGAATGCCATCCCATTTGAACTCGAAACCCCACGCCTCATCTGGCATAGGCGACTTGGTGACGAGCTTCGCCATCATCGGCTCGATCCGCTCCGGCGTCGGTTTGCGGTCCGGGTCCTGAGGCGGATCCATGCGATGGATCATCCAGTTCTCGCCGTTGGTCCGGAAGAGCACGTGGCGACCCTCGAGCCGCTTTCCATGGAGAACCACCATGACCTCGCGGTCAGACCACTTCTCCGTCTCGTAAGTGCCGTGATCCCAGATCGAGACATGTCCCGCCCCGTAGTTGCCTGCCGGGATATCGCCCGCGAAGTCGATGTAGTCCAGAGGGTGGTCCTCCACGTGGACGGCGAGGTGATTCGTCTTGGGGTCGGCGGGCACGCCTTTCGGCACCGCCCACGAAACGAGCACGCCGTCGCGCTCGAGCCGGAAATCCCAGTGCAGGCGGCGCGCATGGTGCTCCTGCACCACGAACCGCGGCGCCCTCGTTGCCTTGCGGGGGACCTTGGCGCCGGGTTCTGGTGTCTTTTTGAAATCGCGTTTGGCCTCGTACTCGGTGAGCTTCTTGGCCACTGATCAAAAGGTTAGGCCAC
>DATBZR010000057.1:0-54103 GCA_036513095.1 Candidatus Dormiibacterota bacterium
AGGGAGAGCTCGAGGTCGGCCGGCGGAGCGCCGAGCTCGCCCTTGAGACCCTCCAGGGTCATGGTCAGGTTGATGTGCGGCTTGACGCTGTGACGCCGAGGCAGGGTGCCCTGCTCCATCGCGTGATGAACCAGCTCACCCAACCCATCCACCATCCGCTGCGAACGAGTCCGGTCATCCTCAGGACCCTTGCGCCTGGCCAATCCGTCCAGAGCCGTCTTGAAAGCCGCTCCGTTGACCGGGTCGAGCTGGCCATCGACCACGTGCATTCCGTTGGCCAGCTGGCTGATGTGGAGGTAGCGCCGGGAGAAGTCGGCCTCGGCCTCTTTGAAGAAGCCATCCGGGTTGGCGCTGTGCCAGGCGACGCGGCAGAGCGTGCGCAGGCCGAACACCGAAAAGTCCCGCGCATACCCAAGCATCTCGTCTTCGTCGAAGAACTCCGCCTTTTCGCCCAACCGCTCGCGCAGGTGACAGAGAGCGGAGGCGGATTGATAGGAGATCTCACCTGAGCTGAGCGCCGCCGCCACCTTGGGCAGCGACTCCAGCTGCTCGCCGACGCAGAGCCGGTCAGCCGCCGAGGTGACCGACATGCCGCAGGTCCGGGCGATCCAGGATCCAGCGGTGATGTTGCCGCCAACCAGGTGCTCGCCGGCCTTCTCGGCATCTCGAGCCACCACCGAGAAGTCGCCTTCGAGCGCTTCGATGACGACGCGAAAGTCCTTTAGATCGACAGCCCGCTCGTCACGTTGCAAGAAGCGTCGCGCCGCCGCCTGCAGCTCAGAGAGGGGTGTGCCCCCTTCCCCCAACATAAGAAAAGTCTACCAAACGCATGTTCGCATGTCAAGGCCCAATTTACACAATCCGCCCTCGCCACCCTCGCTTCCAGACCACCCAAACCCCGCCACCACACCCTCTTCCCGGTCCCCAACAGACGCGCCACGGCCGACCCACGTGCATGAAAACCACCTAAGCCCCGCCACCACACCCTCTTCCCAGTCCTTTTCGCCCGCCTGGATCGAGTGCCGTGATCCACGGAGCTAACGGGCGCCGGCGCGGAGTCCGATTACAAAAGACTGACTCCGGCGCAATGAGCCTCTGACACCGCCGCCTCATCGTGATGCCCGATCCACGGATCGAATAACGAAGAGAGGTGTTCGACATGACCCCGTTTGCAGCAGTCGCCGTCAAAGCCGTGAGCGCGGCCGCCGCCGCCGCCATCTTGGGCCTGGGCGTCGTCCAGGCCGCGAGCCCGACCCCGACTCCCACCCCGTCCGCAAGCACCAAGGCGCCCGCGACCGACCAACGAGCCGACCGGCGCGCAATCGCCCGAGCGGTCTTCGAATCAGAGGCCGGCGTCCTGGGCATCACGCCCCAGACGCTGCGCTCCGACCTGCGGAAAGGCCAGAAAGTCTCCGACCTCGCAAAGGACAAGGGAATGACCAAAGAGCAGTTCGAAACAAAGCTCATCGCCAGCGCGAAGCCTCGCCTGGCGGCCCTGGTCGACCACAAGGTCATCATCCAGGCTCAGGCCGACAGAGTGATCGACCGAATCTCCAAGGGCTACATCCCGTTCTGGGACGGCCTTCACCGCGCCGCGCCCGCCATCGCCGCCAACTAACTCCTCCCCCCTGAAGGAAGGGCCTGGTCTCGAGCCAGGCCCTTTCCCGTGCTCAGAATCGGACGCGGACTTTGTTCGCGACTGAGATCTGCTTCCATTTCTTGCGCTCCTCCAGCCGGATCCGCGCGTCGGTCTTGGCCGCTACCGCCCGCAGCTCGCGCTGAAGCTTGCGGTAGCTCTGGAAGCGAAACGAGTCAAGGCTTCCATCGGCGATTGCGGCTTTGATCGCGCAGCCCGGCTCGCTTACGTGGCCGCAATCGCTGAACCTACAGGTGAGTGCGAGCTCGTCGATGTCTTCGAAGACGTTCACGAGCGCCTCCTCGCCTTCCCACAGCTGAGCCTCTCGCAGACCGGGCGTGTCGATGATCATCCCGCCTTGCGGAAGCTGCACGAGCTGGCGGTGGCTGGTCATATGTCGTCCCTCGCCCGATCGGTGGATCAGGCGCGTTCGCATGAGATCCGTGCCAACGATCCTGTTGATAAGCGTCGACTTGCCGGCGCCCGACGGTCCGAGCAGCACGCCGGTGCGTGCCGGTTGCAGCTCGCGCACGATCTCGTCGATGCCGTCGCCGGTGACAGCGCTCGTGACGATCACTGGAGTTCCAAGAGACACGGCCTCGAGCTCGGAGCGCAGCTCGCCGAGGGACTCGGCGATGTCCGCCTTCGTCAGGAGGACGATGGGCGCCGCGCCGCTCTGCCAGGCGATGGTCAGGTAACGCTCGATCCGCCTGGCGTTGACGTCTGTCGCGGCCGCGACCACGAACGCCACGTCGACGTTGGCCGCAAGCACCTGCTCGCGAGTCTCGACCGAGGCAGCCTTGCGTGAGAACACTGTGCGCCGATCCAGGACACCGAGGATCGCGCCGACCGGCTCGTGCTTGAGGACGGAAACCCAGTCGCCGACCGCGGGCGCGTTGTCCCCGTCGTCGCGCGCATGCCGTCCAACGGACGCGCGACTCGAGTCGTTTCCGTCATGCACCAGGTACTCGGTTCCGTAATCGGCAAGGACGCGCGCGGGCACGCCATCGCCGGCGGCGAATGGTTTGAACTTTTCGTCGAAGTAGGAATCCCAGCCCAGCGCGGTGAGCCGGTGAGTGAAATGAATCGACAACGCAAATCCTCCGGGGGCCGCCCCCTCGCTTGCGAGGGGACACTCAACTAGTCGGGTGGACGGTATCGGTCCGCCCGGCGGAGGATTGGCTCCCTGTTAGGAGCGCGCTCCGGAGGCGGCCGACGGCCGGAAAACGGTCATTTCAAGCTCATTCATTCGAACGCCACCTCCTTCCTTTGAATCGTGGGCCGCAGCCTATCACGCCTGAGCTGAATCCGCAGGCGGTTCCCAGATCACCTCGCTGAAGTCGATCACCAGCCCCAAGTCGATCTGTTTCATCTCATCCGGCGGGTATGAGCGTCTAGCGGCTCTTGAACTCCGGCTTGCGCTTTTCCTGAAACGCCTTGATGCCCTCGTCCGCATCCTCAGACACGAACACGCGGCCGATCGCCTCTCGCTCGATCGCCAGCCCAAGATCGAGGGGTCCGCCGTAGCCCTGCGTGATGGCGAGCTTCGCGTGGCCGATCGCCACGCCCGGACCGGCGGCGAGCTTGGCCGCGTACTCGATCGCGGCGGCCCTGCAAGCTGCCGCATCCGGGAACAGCCGGTCGACGATTCCGATGTCCTTCGCCTCAGACGGTTTGAGCGTGGTGGCATTCGCGATGAGGTCGAGGCCCTTGGACAACCCGACCAGGCGCGGCAGCCTCTGCGTGCCGCCCGACCCCGGAAACAGGCCAAGGTTCACCTCGGGAAGACCGATCTGATAGGAGCCCTCCGCGGCGAACCGCATGTCGCACGCCAGCGCCAGCTCAAGACCGCCGCCCAGACAGTGGCCGGCGATCGCGGCGATGAACACGAGTGGCGTGTTCTCCATCTTGCGAAACGCCTCGTGCGCGAGGAGGGCGAGCATGAAACGAGAGCGCGGACTCCCGGTTGCGAACACGGAAACGTCGGCGCCGGCGGAGAAGAATCTCTCGGACGCGCTCGTCACCACGATGGCCGACTTGATGGTCAGGTCGATGCGCGCGTCGTCGATCGCGCTCGCGAACTCGCGCAGGAAGGCGTAGTCGTAGGAGTTGGCGGGAGGCCTGTCCAGAACGATGATTCCGACCCCGCCTTCCTTCTCGAGTTTCACCGACATGGCATCGCTCCTTCTAACCCCCACCTCCACCGACGCCGATAATTGAAGCACTGACGAAATAATCCAAGAAAATTCAATCAGAAGGGAGCCCCACGAATGGCGACGATGATCATCGAAGGCGAGAGGACCAAGGCCGCGTCCGGCAAGACTTACGAGGTACGTAACCCGGCCACCGGCGAGGTCGTCGACGAGGTCCCCGCCGGCGGTCCCGCCGACGTCGACAGGGCCGCGCAGGCGGCGCACAAGGCTTTTCAGACCTGGTCCAGGCTTCCGGCCAACCAGCGCCGCGAGATCCTCCACAAGGCGGCGCAGCACATGCTCACGAAGGTCGAGGAGATCGCGATCATCCTCACCAAAGAGCAGGGGAAGACGATCCTCGAGTCGCGCCTCGAGGCCAAGCGATTCGGCGAGAACATCGCATGGTTCGCCGACCTCGCGGACAAGGTCCACGGCCAGCATGTGAAGCTGCCCGACACCACCACCTATGGACTGGTGGTGCGCAAGGCAATCGGGGTGTGCGGCGCGATCGTGCCCTGGAACTTCCCGCTCACACTCGCGGCCAACAAGGTCGCCCCCGCGATCGCGGCCGGGAACACCGTGGTGCTCAAGCCCGCGAGCTCGACGCCTCTGGCGACGCTCGCCTGTATCGAAGCCCTCATCGAGGGCGGCCTCCCCGAGGGCGTGGTGAACGTCGTCCTCGGCCAGGCGACAGGAGAGGCGATCGTCGAACACCCCCTGATCCGCAAGATCGCCCTCACCGGTTCCACACCGACTGGGAAGAGGGTGATGGCCAAGGCCGCCGAGCAGCTGAAGAAGGTCACCCTCGAGCTGGGCGGCAGCGACCCGTGCATCGTCCTCGACGACGCCGACCTCGAGGGCGCCGCGCGCGCGATCTCGGTCGGCCGGTTCTTCAACTGCGGCCAGCAGTGCCTGTCGACCAAGCGGCTCTACGTGCAGGAAGGCGTGTACGACGCGCTGATGGAGAAGCTGGTCGCACGGGCCGCCAAGCTGAAGCCCGGGAACGGGCTCGAGAAGGACACCCGCATGGGACCGATGCACAGCCAGACCCAACGTGCCGAGGTCGAGGCGCAGATCAAGGACGCCGTCGACCGCGGAGCCAGGGTGGTCTACGGCGGAGGCCGGCCGAAAGGCGCGGATTACGACAAGGGATGGTTCATCGAAGCGACGATCCTAGAGAACGTCCCCGATGGCGCCCGGATGTGGACCGAGGAGGTGTTCGGCCCCGCCCTGCCGGTGCGCAGGGTAAAGGACCTGGACGAGGCGATCCGGCTCGGCAACGACACGCCGTTCGGCCTGGGCTCATCGATCTGGACCGGGAGCATGGCGTCGGCGTACCGGGCGGTCGAGGAGCTGGAGGCGGGCTACACATGGGTGAACGCCCTGGTCATAGCCCACGACGAGCTGCCGTTCGGCGGGACCAAGCAGTCGGGCTTTGGCAAGGAGCACGGCGTGGAAGCCTTCCTGCAGTACACCGAGGAGAAATCGGTCGTCTACGGTGGAATTGGACCGTAACTCGCGCCGGTACTGGTGATTTGTGAGAGTTGCCATCGGCGTGTTCGGCGTCCTGGTCGTGCTCACCGGAGCGGTGTTCGCTGGGCAGGGTCTCGGCTACATCCCCGGCAGCGTGATGACCAATGACCCGCACTGGTTCTGGATCGGCAGTGCGATGGTCGTGGTCGGCCTCGCGCTGGGCGCCGCGGGGTTCTTGGGCCGGCCGAGAAAGGCTTAGGCCGAATCTTTTGGGTGAGAGGAGCCTGAGGCCAGAGGTCTAGGCGGTTCGTCCGTTGAGGCGATCCCACTGGCCCTGGCACTCGACGCACCGGGTGGCGGCCGGTTGGAACTTCAACCGCTCCTGCGGGATGCGCCGGCCGCAGCCCTCGCAGACGCCGTAAGCCCCTTCACGCAGGCGCTCCAATGCGCGCTCCACCTGCTCGCGATTCTGATCCAAGAGGTGAACCAGGATATCGGTCGTCTGCCGGTCCGACAAGGCCTGGGCCAGGTCGGTGTCCTCTGGGATTCCGGTGATCACTCCGCCCGTCACGTCGTTCAGCGGCCGGTGCAGCCCTGCCTCCTCACCGCATTGGGCGGCAAGCAGCTCCAGCCGCCGCCGATCGGCCTCCAGCCTTTCCTCTGGAGCATCGCCTGGTCGCTTTCGAACCGCCATTGACAAACCCCCCTACCAAAAATGACTTATGGGTCAGGCGACGTCTGGATTCGTCAGCTACAACGCACTCATCGACTCGCATACCGGTCGCGCACAATATGTCGCCTGATGCCGCCCCCGCCGCCATCCCCCGTCAAAAGACTTGCCGCAGTTGCCGTGCTCGTGGTTCTCGCCGGTTGCCAGCCGGCCGCGAATCCCCGGCCGGTGCCGAGCGTAGCGCAGATCGGGAGCAATCTCAAGTGTGCAAGCGGAGACCATGGTTTCGACGATCCCCAGGCAGGTTGGGGGTTCTGCTATCCGAGCGGATGGAAGTACAACGAGAGATCGCAGGCCAGCACGAATCCGCCCGGGCTGGACCTGGCGTTCGACATCACGTTCGCCCCCGACGTCCGCGTGCCATGCCCCAACCCGAGCGCCTCGCCGGCCCAGAGCTCGTCACCGCTTCCCTCTGCCAGCCCTTGCTCGGGCGACTTCGCTTTCATGATCATCTCGACCTACGAACGAGGCACATCGACGGATATCGCGAGCTGGATGGCGGCCAACCAGCTGCCGCCGTCAAACCTGGAAACGATCTCCTGGGGCGACGCCGTGCAGGCGGCGCGGCTGCCTGACGGCCGCCGGATCGCGCTCACGCCGCACCATGTCGTGATCATGGACCTGCATTCCGGGCTGCTCGACCTCGAAACTCCGATGTCGGCCAGGCTGGACACCTGGAAATTCTCCTTTTAGGTACCAGTGCCCCCGGCGGGTAAGGGTCAGCTAGGGCGCTTAAACAGGGACTGCATCTTGATCGCCAGGCCCATGTCGCCTTTGATCTTCAGCTTGCCCTGCATGAACGCGGCCGTGCCGTCGAGCTTGCCCGTCATGATCTTCACCCAGTCGCCTGAGTCGGCGAGGAGGGTCAGGCTGGCGGCGTCGGGCGGGTCACCCTTGCCCGACTCGGCCACTCCGTCGTGGATCTTCACCCACCATTTGCCCGCCTCGGCGCCCGACAGGTCGAACTGAATCGTCGCCTTCGTGGTCCCGGCCTTCTCAGGAATGAGGTACTGGGGTAGAGCCTCGACGATCTGGTCTGGGGTGTACTGGACTTCAGACATGTGTTTCTCCTGGCGCTTCGGGCCGTAGTGACTCGACTCATGTTAGGGGCTAGCCCTGGGTCGGCGACAATGCCGGGAATGGCGACCGAGGCGGCGCTGACCGAGGTGGTGGAAGGGGTCTTCGAGCTGCGCCTGCCGATTCCTTTCGAGGACGGGCTCGTCAACGTCTTCCTGTTCGCCGACGGCGACGAGGCTGACCTGCTCGACTGCGGGATGAACTCAGACGAGTCGGTCGCCACCATCAGGGCGGCGGTCGACCAGATCGGGGCGAATCGGCTGCGCAAACTCGTTGTGACCCACATCCATCCCGACCATTACGGCGCCGCGGGGAGCCTGGCAGGGGAGGGGATGGCCGACCTCTACATCCACCGTCTCGAGGTCCCGCTCGTTCACCCGAGATACGTGGAGCTCGAACATCTCGTCAAGGAGGTGCGCAGATACCTCCTGGTCAACGGCGTGCCCGCAAGCGATTCCGAGGTGCTCAGCAACTCACAGCGAGCGCTCAGCCAGGTGGTCAAGACGGCGGAGCCGTCGGTCCAGCTCGATGGCGCGGAGCTCCTTCAGATGGGCCGGCGACAGCTGCGCGTCGAGTGGACGCCGGGCCATTCGCCCGGGCACATCTGCCTGTACGACCGGCAAGATCAGCTTCTCTTCGCCGGTGACCACATGCTGCCCGAGCTCTCGCCGAACATCGGCCTGCACCCGCAGAGCACTCCGGACCCGCTCCACGAGTACCTGGACGGCCTCCGGCGGCTCGCCGCCTACGAGCCGGAGCTGATCCTCCCGTCTCATGGACGGCCGTTCACCGACGCCCCAGCCCGCGTCAAGGTCCTCGAGGCTCACCATCGGAAGCGGCTGGAGCAGGTCGTCGGGATCGTCGCCAGCGGCAAGCAGACCGGATGGGAGGTCGCGCTGGAGTTGTGGGGACCCAGGCAGAATCTCTATGAGAAGCGGCTTGCCCTCCAGGAGGCGCTGGCGCATCTGCAGGCGCTCGCCGTGGACGACCGCGTGACCAAGTCCGTCACGCCCGCCTCTGTGCGCTGGACGCCGGCTTGATGCCGAGCGGCAACAGCTCCGCGGGATAGCAGCCGACCCCGACCACTCCGGGTCCCGCATGAGCTCCGACCACCGGTCCCAACGGCTGGATCATCAACGTCTCGGCGATCGAATCGAGCTCACGACCAATTCGCTCCGCGTCCGCCTCGGCGTCGGCGTGACCGACGATCACGCACACGCCGTGGCCGCGGTCGACCTCGCGCGTCAGCTCGACGACCCGGTTCAACGCTCGCTCGAACGTGCGCACGCGCTCCAGCGGGGTGACCAACCCGTCACGGATGCAGAGGACCGGCTTCACCTGCAGCACGGAACCGAGCAGAGCGCTGGCCCGTCCGATGCGTCCTCCGCGCCTCAGGAATTCGAGGGTGGCCACGGAAAAGTACGTCTGGACGCTCGCCCGCATGTCGATGACCTTGGCCACGATCGTCTCCGCGGTTGCTCCACCGGCCGCGAGCGAGGCAGCCGCCAACGTGATGAGGCCGAGTGACATCGAGACGAGCTCCGAGTCGATCACGCGAACGCGTTGTGGATCCGTCATGCCCGCTGCTTGCCGCGCCGATTCGTAGGTTCCGCTGAGCTTCTGCGAGATGTGAATCGAAACGACGGCGTCGTGGTGTGCGAGCAGAGAGCTGTAGACCTCCGCGAACCTTCCGGGCGAAGGCTGCGAGGTCGTCGGATGGGTGGTGATCGAATGGAGGCGGCGGTAGAACTCGCCCGGCCGGATGTCCACTCCGTCGAGGAGCGACTGCCCGTCGAAGTTGAGCGTCAGCGGAACGACGGTGATCGCGCGCGACAAGGTCAGCTCGGGCGGCAGGTCCGCCGTGGAATCGGTGACGATCGCCACCGAAGTCAACTGGTCCCATCCTCAACGCCGCTTTGCGTGCACCGGGTCGTCACGAGTCGGGTTCGCGGGGCGGTGGGTCCGTGAAACGCCGGTTCCGGTTTCGGAAGAACCGCTGCTCGAGCGGCCTGATTGCCACCAACATCACGATTACGAGAAAGGCGGTGAAGACCGCGATCGCGTAATAGCCGTACCCGACGGCCATGCCTAAAGACGCGGCCACCCAGATCGATGCAGCCGTGGTCAGACCATGGACGTCACCTCCCTGTCGGAGAATGCTGCCCGCACCTAGAAAACCGACACCGGTCACGATCTGGGCCGCGATGCGGGTCGGGTCGACCCGTGTGCCGAACTCTGGGAGCAGCCCGAGCGTGGTGAACATACATGCACCAAGGGCGATGAGCCCCATCGTCTTGATCCCAGCCGGATGACCTCGAAACTCCCTCTCGATCCCAAGGATCAGACCGAGTAGGAGTGCCACCAGAAGCCGAAGCGCGAAGTCGCCGTAACCCCCGGTGAGCGGCAGCTGCTCAGCCTCGGCCGGGACGGCCCCCGGGCTTGTCATGCGTCCCGGGTTCGTCTTTCGCGCCCGGCTCGTCGGGCAGCTCCGGCAGGTCGAGGCTGTTCACGAAATCCCGGAAGACGGCAAGGCGCTCCTCGTCGACCGGGGCCTCAACCTTGTTCTTCTCTCCGGCCTCCTCGTCAGCGTCGGGGATGATCCCCGCCGAGTCCATGACCTCTTCCGCGACGAAGATCGGGCATTCGACGCGCACCGCCAGAGCGATGGCGTCGGACGGCCGCGCGTCGAAGTCGAGGTCCCGTCCGTTCTGCTTCACGTACAGGCGGGCGTAGAACACCTGGTCGGCCAGCTTCGTCACCACGATGCGCTTCACGCTGATCCCCAGGTCGCCGAACGCGGTCGCCATCAGGTCGTGCGTAAGGGGCCGGCCCAGTGGATTGCCCGCGATCTTGGTGGCGATCGCCTGGGCCTCGGAAGAGCCGATCCAGATCGGCAGGTACCGATCGTTCTCCTTCTCCTTGAGGATCACCAGGTGTTGCGCGGTCGGCATGTGTATCCGGATGCTGTCGACGGAGACCTCGATGAGGTTTTTCATCCTCGCACCCACTATACCTTTCGGACCTCGGAAGCCCCGAAATTTGATCGTCACAGGGGCTGGGTAGGATACGAACGTGGCGAAGGGTAAGCGGGGGCGGGTGGTCTTGATCGACGCCCACAGCCTCATCTATCGGGCTTTTTTCGCCCTGCCCCCGATGAGCACGTCCGACGGCCAGGTCACGAACGCGGTCTACGGCTTCACATCGATGCTGGCCATCGTCCTCGCGTCGCGTCCCGAGTACGCCATTGGAGCATTCGACATGGCTGCGCCGACATTTCGTTCCAAGGAATACAAGGAGTACAAGGCAGGCAGGCGCGCGATGCCCGACGACTTGCGGCCGCAGATCGAAAAGGTGCGGGAGCTGCTGCAGGCTTTCTCGATTCCGATCTACGGCATCGAAGGTTTCGAGGCGGACGACCTGATCGGCACGCTGTCGCGGATCGCTGAGGAGAGAGGACACGCGGTGACCATCGTGTCCGGCGACCTCGACTGCCTGCAGCTGGTGTCGGAGTCGGTCGAGGCCCTCGTCCCTCGACGCGGAATTACCGACACCTTCGTGTACGGTCCCGACCAGGTTCGCCAGCGCTATGGCTTCGAGCCGTCACAGCTGATCGACTTCAAGGCGCTGCGCGGCGACACGTCAGACAACATTCCCGGAGTCCCGGGCGTCGGCGACAAAACCGCGGCGAAGCTGGTGCAGGACTTCGGCACCATCGAGGCGCTCCTCGAGCGCGTCGACGAGCTGCCCGATGGAAGGTTGAAGACGTCGCTCAAGGCGAATGAGGAGCAGGTCCGGCTCGGGAAACGCATGGTCACCATCGTGCGCGACGTTCCCATCGAGCTCGATCTCGAGAGCGCGCGCTGGACGCGGTACGACTACGAGAAGGTCCGGCTCGTCTTCGACAGGATGGAGTTCAGACAGCTGCTGAGCCGCTTCCCCCCGCCGGACCAGGTGCCGGTCCAGCCGAGCCTCACCTTCGAACCGACGCCTGAACCCGCGGGGTTGAGAGTGGTCGATGACCCGGCCGAGGCGGCGAGCTTGCTGGCCAGATCCGCCGATATCGCGGTGTACGCGTTCACCGAAGGCGCCGGTCGCTCGGCGCGCATCTGCGGTCTTGGCGTGTCGACCGGCCGTCAAACCTTTTACGTCGCGACGCCGGACGCAATGGACGCGGTCGCCACCACGCTCTCCGGGCGGCCCATCTCGGGCCATGACGCGAAAGAGACGGAGCTTGCGCTGCGATCGCTTGGGGGTGGCAAGCGCGAGTGGGCGTTCAGCACCTTCCTCGCCGCCTATCTTCTCGGAGCCGGCTCTCGCGACCCTCGACTCGAGGACCTGGCGCGAGAGTTCCTCGACGTAACGCTCGTCAGCACGGAACAGCTGCTGGGCACCGGGCGTTCGGCGCGCAAACCCGGCGACGTCTCGCGCGGAGAGGCGGCGGAGTTCGCAGCGCGTCGCGCGGAGGCCATCCTCAACCTGCGTCCTCGGCTGGAAGCGGAGATGACGAACCTCGGCGTCGACTACCTGTTTCACGAGATCGAGCTACCGCTGGCGAGCGTCCTGGCCGACATGGAGTCGGAGGGCGTGGCGATCGACGTGCCCTACTTGAAGGATATGCAGGACGAGCTGGGAGGCCAGCTCGCAGCCATCGAGTCGGAGGTCGAGGAGGTCGCGGGTCAGAAGTTCAACCTCAGCGCTCCTCAGCAGCTCGCGAAGGTTCTTTTCGAAGATCTTCGCCTTCCGGTCGGCAAGCGGACGAAGACGGGCTACTCGACCGATGCGGACACCCTCGAAGCGCTGCGTGACAAACACCCGATCGTGGGGCTGATCCTCGAGCACCGGCAGCTGTCCAAGCTGAAGTCGACCTACGTGGACTCCCTGCCGCAGCTGGTTGATCCACTGAGCGGCCGGGTCCACACGTCGTTCGGACAGGCCAGCACGGCGACGGGCCGCCTCTCGTCCTCCAACCCGAACCTGATGAACATCCCGATCAGGACCGAGCTCGGCCAGCGCATCCGGCGCGCGTTCAAAGCGGGGCGGCCCGGCCACGTGATGGTGTCGGCGGACTACTCGCAAATCGAGCTGCGCATCGCCGCGCACCTGAGCGGGGATCCGAAGCTGCTGGGCGCCTTCGCGGCGGGCCAGGACATCCACACTGCCACGGCCGCCGCGGTGTTCGGAATTCCGATCGAGTCGGTGGATCCGAACCAGCGCAGGCTCGCGAAGGTGGCCAACTTCGGGTCCATCTACGGCCAGGGCGAGTACGGCCTATCGCAGCAGCTGGGCATCACGGGGGACGTGGCGCGGGAGTTCCTCGCGCAGTACTGGTCGACCTATTCGCGCTTGAAGGAATACCTCGACGAGGTGAGGAAGAAGGCGCGCGAGGAGGGACTCGTCGTCAGCGCGACGGGCCGCCGCCGCGCGATCCCGGACTTGCGGTCACCCAACTTTCAGCTGCGCAGCGCGGCCGAGAGGATGGCAATCAATTTTCCGATGCAGTCGCTCGCTGCGGACATCATCAAGATCGCGATGGTGCGGTTGCAGCGTGAGATCGAGGCCGACCAGATCGAGGGGCGGATGTTGCTGCAGGTGCACGACGAGCTGCTGTTCGAGGTTCCCGAATCGGAGATCGATCAGTTCGCGGAGAAGGTGCCGCGCATCATGACCGGCGCCTACGAGCTCGAGACCGGCATCGAGGTCGAGACCAAAGTCGGGCCCAACTGGGCGGACATGAAGAAGCTCGCAGTCGTCCGTGCATAGGCATCCGCCTCCGGCCGATCGTCGGATCCTCGGCGCCCGCCGGAGGCCCGATGCCTGAATTACCAGAGGTGGAGACCATCGTCGCGGACCTGCGGCCGCATCTCACCGGCCGCACCATCGTCAGCTGCGAGCTCCCCTTTCCGACGATCGTCCGACATCCTGAGCCCGAGGCATTCATCGACGCGGTGGCGGGCATGCGTGTCGCAGGCATGAGGAGGCGCGGGAAATTCATCTTCATCGACCTGTCTGGCGATCTGCTCCTGGTGGTCCATCTCGGGATGACCGGGCAGCTGCGCATCGTCGACGCTGCCGCGCCGCTCGAAAAACACACGCATGCGATCCTCACGCTCGATGACGGAAGGCAGCTTCGATATCGCGATCCTCGACGGTTCGGGCGGCTGCTGCTCGGCACCGAGGAATCGTTGCTCGCGTCGAGGAAGCTGCCACGTCTTGGACCCGAACCGATCGATCCGGGCTTCGCGGCGGAAGAGCTCTATCGACGCCTTCGCAAGCGAAAAACGTCCCTGAAAGCGGTGCTGCTGGACCAGGGCGCGATCGCCGGAGTGGGCAACATCTATGCAGACGAGTCGCTGCACCGCGCGAAGCTGCGACCGGACCGCCTGGCCGGCGGACTGAGCCGCAAGTCTGTGCAGCGTCTGCACGAGTCGCTGCGCGATTCGCTTCAGACCGCGATCTCCAATCGCGGCAGCTCGGTCGACACCTATCGCGACGCGTGGGGCGAGATGGGCGGCCAGCAGGAGAACCTGCTGGTCTACGGTCGAGCCGGCGAGCCGTGCTTCACGTGCGGCCGTCCGCTGACGATGATCCGCCTCGCGGGTCGTAGCACCGTTTTCTGCCGCCGTTGTCAGAAATAAACCGCCTGCTTCCGCGACTCGTCGCGATCTTTTTGCTTTCGGTCGCGTTCGTCGCCATGACGATCGCAATCACCGCGGGGATCTTTACCTCGCTGGACCACCAGGTCGCCGAAGCGATGCACGGTCTCTGGCAGGAATCGCTGCACACGCTGTTTCAGCTGATCGCCGAGCTCGGCGGTCTCGAGCTGACCACGATCCTGATGCTTGGTCTCTTCATCTATCTGTGGCGAGGCGGCTTCGGTTCGGACGCGCTCGTCGTCGCCGCGTTCGTGGGCGCGGTGATGCTCGAGCTCGTCTACAAGTTCCTGTTCTTTCATCCCGGTCCGCCACGCTCTCTGTGGCATCGCGACGGTCCGAGCCTGACCGATCTTCTCGCGGGCAATGGGCTGGGCAACAGCTTTCCCAGCGGCCACGTGGTGCGTACGGTCGTCGCATGGGGCTTGCTCGCCTTCGTCATCAGCCGGCTCGCGCCGTCACGCGCGGTGCGGATGCTCGCGATCCCGGTCGCGATCGTGATCATCGTGGCGGTGGCAATGGACCGGCTGTATCTCGACGTCCACTGGGAGTCGGACGTCGTCGGAGGCCTTCTGCTCGGCGGCATCGCCCTGCTCGCGGCGACAGTGTGGCTGGACCGTCCAAGAAAGCCTGAGAATTAGGGTATGGACAAGGCGGTGCTGATCATGGTGACGACCGGTGGCCGTAATGACGCCGAGCGGCTGGGCGAAGCCCTGGTGGTCGAGCATCTCGCCGGGTGCTGCTCGGTCATCCCGACCGTCCACTCGGTCTATTACTGGGAGGGCCAGCTGAAGCGTGAGCACGAGGCCCTGCTGCTCGTAAAAACGCTGGAGTCAAGGGCGGCCGCGGTTCAGGAGTATGTTCGAACTCATCACGAATACGAGCTTCCTGAGATCCTGCAGCTCGGCGTCGAGGGTGGGTCGCCGGACTACCTGAGCTGGCTCGCAGATCAAGTAACGAATGAAGCCCGCTAAGCGTTAAGTCAACACTTAGACTCATGGACGGGGTGGCAACGGCGGTCGACGTTCCCGACGATTCCAGCGGCTCCAAGAAGCGCCGCCGTCGCCGTGCGCGCAAGGAGGCCGCCGAGGTGGAGCTTGCTCCGGCCACCAATGGCACCGGGACCGGCAACGGCGCCGAGGCGGGTGCGGCGCCTCACCTGGCCGAGGCCGAGGTGGTGGCCATGGTGGTCGGGCCAGAGCTCGAGCCGCCGGCGAGCCAGGCGGTCCTGATGGAGGCGCCCGCCGTCGAGCCCGACGACTTCAAGGACCTGCTCGGCCAGGCGGTCGGCCTGCGGCTCGACTCGGTCTCGCGCGAGTTCGGCGGCAACGACGAGATGCATGTCAACGCTCTGCGAAACGTGTCGCTGGAGATCGGGCCGTGCGAGTTCGTCGCGGTGGTCGGTCCGTCCGGGTGTGGCAAGACCACGCTGCTCTCGCTGATGGGCGGCCTCGACCGGCCAACGACCGGTCACGTTTATGGGGCCGGCCTTCCACTCGGCGAGCTCTCCGACCAGGACCTCGCCGATTACCGCCTTCAGCGCGTGAGCACGATCTTCCAGACGTTCAACCTGATCCCCTCGATGACGGTTGAGGACAACGTCGCCCTGCCCCTGACGCTGGCGGGGGTGGAGGTCGAGGAACGGCTGAAGCGGGCGCGGCACCTGCTCGAGCTGGTCGGCCTGGGCCATCGCGCCCGAACCCGCGCCAGGCTTCTGTCCGGCGGCGAGCAGCAAAAGGTGGCGGTGGCTCGCGCCCTTGCCAACCGTCCCGGGCTCATCCTTGCCGACGAACCAACCGGCAGCCTTGACTCCGCGGCCGGCGAAGGGGTGCTCAACCTGCTCGAAGATCTCAATCGTCGCGGCGCAACGGTGGTGCTGGTGACCCACGACCCCGAGGTGGCTCGGCGCGCCCGGCGCGTGGTGAGGATGATCGACGGCCGCGCGATCGAGCTCGAAGCCGGCAATCCCACCGTGCGCAAGCAAGAGCCCGTCGATCAGGCCCGCCGCCTCCACTGGCGCGACACGTTGAAGGTTGGCGTGGACAGCGCCGGACGCCGGCCTCTGCGGACAATCCTCACGACGACAGGGGTCGCGATCGGCATCGCGGCGATGAGCCTGATCGTGGCGCTGGCCGGTGGGCTCCAGGGCGCGCTCAACGCCCCGGCGCTGGCGACCAGCCAGGTGCACCAGGTCGAGGTCTACCCGGCCGCCGACGCGAGCAACCCCGCCTTCGACTCCGCCACGCTCACGACGCTCGCCGGGCAGCCCCATGTCAGCGCTGCCTGGGGCCAGCTCTCGATGAGCGGAACTTTTACCACCGGGACGCCCGCTGGATCATCCGGACAGAAGCCGCAACCACTTGGCGCCCTGGTGTCGCTCGCACCCTTGCGGTCATCCAGCGCGATGCCCGTGCTGAGCGCGGGCCGCCTGCCCCGTTCCGATCAAGCCTCCGAGGTGCTGCTCACGGACACCGAGGCGACCTCGCTGGGATTCCCGTCCGCGCCAGGGGCGATTGGAACCCAGGTCGTCTACACCGCGTCTTCCGGCGCGCTGATGGTCCCCGGCGTGACGCGCAATCCCGTCTCGAATCCTCTCGACCTGAAGCTGATCGTGGTGGGCATCGTGTCCGGCAACGCAATGCCGGCGGGTGCGCCCGGCGGCATGGCTCCTTATGCAACCGAGCGCGACTACTGGACGCAGCTCGCACGGGCCAACGGTTGGAAGGGTGGCGAGTATTCGACCATCACCCTCCTGGCGGATTCCGGCCTCGCGGTCGTGAGCCTGCAGCAAAGAATCGTCGCCCTGGGCTTCCAGGCTCAGACCTTCGGCGACCAGTTCCGTAGCTTCGAGGACCTGCTCGGAAAGATGCGCGTGGCGCTGCTGGGCCTGGCCCTGGTGGCCCTCCTGCTGGCGTGCCTTGGCATCGCCAACACGATGTACACGGCAGTGCTCGAGCGCACCAAGGAGATCGGTGTGCTCAAGGCACTCGGCGCGCGCCGGCGTGACGTGCTGCTGATCTTCGTGGCGGAGGCCGCCATCATCGGGCTCGCGGGAGGACTGGTCGGGATCCTCATCGCGGTCGGGCTGGGCCGGCTCGGGAACGTTGCGGTCGACCGCATCACGCAATCCGTGCCTGGTGCCGGTTTCGACGTGTTCCGCACCGACTTCGCCGTCGTGGCCGCCGGACTCGTCGTGGCGGTGGTGCTGAGCACCGTGAGCGGGCTGCTTCCCGCACTGAGGGCGGCGGTCCAGGACCCCGTGCGAGCGCTCCGCTACGAATAGGTGAGGGCCTCCGCCTACCCGCTCTTAGACGCTGAGGCTGCGGCGTCGCTCGTGCTCGAGCGCACGCAATTTCTCGGTGCCGAAAACGTGGCCCTCATCGATTGCGGAGGCCGCGTGCTCGCGCGGGACATCGTGGCATCGGCTCAGCTGCCCGCATTTCCCTCCAGCGCTGTCGATGGATATGCGGTCCGTGCGGCCGACGCCGGCAAGGCTTTGCGAGTGGTCGGCGAGTCGGCGGCGGGGCGGCCATTTGATCGCGCGGTCGAACAGGGCGTCGCCGTTCGGATCCTGACCGGGGGAGTTCTGCCGGCGGGCGCGGACTGCGTCGTGATGCTGGAGGATGTGAAGCTGGACGGGGATGCCGTCACCGTTCCCGGCGGCCTCAAGCCGGGACAGAATTTCCACGCGCCCGGAGCGGACCTGCAAGCGGGGGAGCGAGTGCTGCCGGCAGGCGTTCAGCTCGGCGCTGCGGAAATCGGCCTGGCGGCCGCGCTTGGGCTGGCCGAGCTGCCCGTCGGCCGCCGGCCGCGCGTGGCGCTGATGTCCACCGGCGACGAGCTGGTCGAGGTGGGCGAGAGGCCCGGGCGAGGCCAGATCCCCGACTCGAACCGGTGGGCGCTGCTCGCCGCGCTCCGCGAGGCGGGGGCGGAGGTGCGCCTGCTCGGGGTCGGTCCCGACGAGCCTGAGGCGCTGCGGCGCCTGGTCTCCGGCGCGCTCGCTGAGGCTGACGTGCTGGTCACGTCGGGCGGTGTCTCGGTGGGGACCCACGACCTGGTCAAGCCCCTGCTCGAATCGCTTGGCGACGTGCACGTAGGGCGGGTGAAGCTGAAGCCGGGGAAACCCTTCACCTTCGCGACCCTTCCCGACGGGAAGCTCGCGTTCGGGCTGCCCGGCTTTCCCGTTTCGTCACTCGTGACATTCGAGGTCTTCGTCCGGCCCGCGCTGCGGAAGATGCAGGGCCACGCGCAGTTGAATCGCCCCACGCTGCCGGTCCGCCTCGGCTATGACGCGCGCGCAACAGCGGATCGCACCGAGTACCAGCGGGTCACGCTGAAGCGGGACGGTCGCGATCTCGTCGCCGTCTCCACGGGCTCCCAGTCCTCATCGCGATTGATGTCGCTGGCGGGCGCGCACGCGCTGCTGCGTATCCCGCCGGGCGATCAGGGGCTGAACGAGGGGACGATGGTCGAGGCGATGATCCTCTCGCTACCCTAGTTTCGAACGTCCGTTCGCCTTAGAATTAGATCTCTCTCATGCCTTCGAACTTTCGTGTCGACGCACCTTTCAAGCCGGCGGGGGACCAGCCTCAGGCCATCGAACAGCTCGTCGAAGGCGTTCGGTCCGGCCTGACCCAGCAGGTCCTTGCCGGGGTCACCGGAAGCGGCAAGACCAACGTCATGGCGTGGGCGGTCGAGCAGCTACAGAGGCCGGTGCTCGTGCTGAGTCCCAACAAGACGCTGGCCGCGCAGCTGTGCGCCGAGTTCCGCCGGCTGCTGCCTGACAACGCGGTCGAATACTTCGTGAGCTACTACGACTACTACCAGCCCGAGGCGTACATCGCGCGGTCGGACACGTACATCGAAAAGGATTCGAGCCGGAACGAGGAGATCGACCGAATGCGCCACTCGACCACGCAGGCGCTGCTGACGCGGCGCGACGTCCTTGTCGTGGCGAGCATCAGCTGTATCTATGGCGTCGGTTCCGTCGAGGACTACATGGGCGAGTCGCTGCACGTCGAGAAGGGCCAGGCGATCCGCCGTGAGGTTTTCCTGCGCAAGCTCACCGAGATGCTGTACGAACGCAACGACTACGACCTCGCGCGATTGCGGTTCAGGGTGCGCGGCGATGTCGTCGACCTCGTGCCGGCAAACGAGGAGAAGGTCTATCGGGTCGAGTTCTTCGGCGATGAGATCGAGCGCATCCAGGAGCTCGACGCTGTGACCGGGGAGATTCTCGGCGCGCGCGAGGAGTTCACCATCTTCCCGGCGTCGCACTACGTGACGCCCGCGGACAAGCTGCGCCTTGCGATGGTCGACATCGAGGCCGAGCTCGACGAGCGAACGAAGTGGTTCGAGGAGCACGGCCGGCTGCTCGAGGCTCAGCGGCTCAGGCAGCGCACCAACTTCGACCTCGAGATGATGCGCGAGACCGGGACATGCGCGGGGATCGAGAACTATTCGATGCATCTGACGCGGCGGCAACCGGGGGACGCGCCATACACGCTGATGGACTTCCTTCCCGATGACACGCTGATCTTCGTGGACGAGTCGCATGTCGCGGTGCCGCAGATCGGGGGCATGCTGGGCGGCGACCGCTCGCGCAAGGCTGCCCTCGTGGAGTATGGGTTCCGTCTTCCGAGCGCTTTCGACAACCGACCGTTGAGCTTCGAAGAGTGGGAGGAGCGTGCTCACGACGTTGTATACGTGACGGCCACGCCGGGGGCGTACGAGATGCGCCGGTCGCAGCGCACCGTGGAGATGGTCGTGCGGCCGACGGGGCTGGTCGACCCGACGGTCGAGGTGCGACCCACCGCCGGCCAGATCGACGACCTGCTCGCGGAGGTGAAGCGGCGCGCCGCGCTGGGCCATCGCTCACTGGTGACCACGCTCACGAAGCGGTTCGCGGAAGACCTGGCGGACTACCTCCGCGAGTACGGGGTCAAGGTCCGGTACCTACATTCCGAGCTCGACGCGATGGAGCGCCTGGACGTACTGAGGGACCTGCGCACCGGCGCTGTGGATGTGGTGGTCGGCATCAACCTGCTGCGCGAGGGCCTCGACCTGCCAGAGGTGGCGTTCATCGGCATCCTCGACGCGGACAAGGAGGGCTACCTCCGCGCCTATCGCTCGTTCATCCAGACCATCGGCCGCGCGGCCCGCAACGTGGAAGGGCATGTCGTGATGTACGCGGACAAGATCACCGAATCGATGCGGCAGGCGATCGAGGAAACAGATCGGCGGCGGAACAAGCAGATCGCGTACAACGCCGAGCGCGGCATCACGCCGGAGACCGTGAAGAAGGCGATCTACCAGATGGAGATCAACGCGAACGACATCCAGGCGGATGCGGTCGAGATCATGGCGGGCGCAGGCGTACCGCGAGAGGACCTGCTGGCGATCGTGCGCGATCTGGAAAAAGAGATGCGCCGCCTTTCGAAGGAGCTGCAGTTCGAGGACGCCGCGCGAGTGCGCGACCGGATCATCCTCTTGCGCAAGCGCCTCTCGGGCGAGGAGCCGGGCAAGGATGCCGAAGAGGACGGGGCGGTCGCGATGGCGATCGCGGCGGCGCCAAAGCAGAAGACGATGGTGCGCGGCTACCGGCCCGGCCGGCGAGGCCGGTGAGGAACGCCAAGCGGGCTGAAGCAATGCTTGCTGCCAAGCCGGACGGTTGGATGGCGACGCTTGGTGCTCGAATCGCCGAGGCCGAGCCGGGCCGCGTGGTGCTCGAGTTGCCGGTCGGGCCGCAGCACCGCCACGGCGCGGGCGTGGTGCAGGGTGGGGTAATCACCCAGATCGCCGATGCAGCGATGGGGATCACGCTCGCCACCCTTCAAGAGGACGGGATGTGGAACACCACGATCGAGCTGAAGATCAACTTCCTGAGGCCCGTGATCGAAGGGCGTCTCCGCGCGATCGGGCGCGTGGTCGAGATGAAGCAAACGCTCTTCTTCAGCGAGGCGGATGTGATCGACGAGAAGGGCCGCCTGGTGGCACGCGCGTCGTCGACGTGCATGCCCGTTCCGCAGGGGCAGGGCCGTGAGTGAAGCGACCCAGGCGCCTTCGCGAGCCTGGGCCTGGCTGGGACTGACGCTTGTGGAGACCGGTGAGGGAACGGCGACCGTCGACATGATGCCGACGGAAGAGATGGCCAACCACTCCGGTTTCGTCCACGGTGGGATGATCGGCACGCTGGCTGACTCGGCCATGGGTCGGTCGCTGCGCACGCTGACACCAGGCGTCGTGCGAGCGCTGAGCTTCGACCTCAAGCTCAACTTCATCTCGGCAGCGAAAATCGGCGAGACGTTGCGAGCGACCGGGCACGTGGTTCACGCGGGCCGGCGCACGGTCGTCACGGAATGCCGGGTGGAAGGGCCCGGCGGGAAGCTCGTCGCCACAGCCAGCGGAACGTTTTCGGTGACCAGAGAAAAGGAATAGATAGAGACCCGGTGCCCATAGACCACATCACGATTCGCGGCGCGCGCGAGCACAACCTGAAGAACGTCACCTTGTCGATTCCGCGTGACAAGCTCGTGGTGTTCACCGGGCTGTCGGGCTCGGGCAAGTCGTCGCTGGCCTTCGACACCATCTACGCCGAGGGACAGCGGCGGTACGTGGAGTCGCTGAGCGCGTACGCGCGCCAGTTCCTCGGCCAGATGGAGAAGCCCGACGTCGACACGATCGAAGGCCTCTCGCCGGCGATCTCGATCGACCAGAAGGGGACCTCGAAGAACCCCAGGTCGACGGTCGGGACCGTCACGGAGGTCTACGACTACCTGAGGCTCCTCTACGCACGGGTCGGGCACCCACACTGTCCGGTGTGCGGGCGCGAGGTCCGCCGGCAGACCGTGGACCAGATGGCCGACCACGTCGAGAAGCTGCCGAAGGGTACTCGGGTGATGGTGCTGGGACCGATCGTCAAGGGCCGCAAGGGCGAGTACCGGTCGCTCATAGAGGACGTGCGCAAGTCGGGGTTTGTGCGTGTCCGCGTCGACGGCAGCCTGTACGAGCTGACCGAGCAGATCCCGCTCGACAAGAACAAGAAGCACGACATCCAGGTCGTGGTCGACCGCATCGTCGTGGGTCCAGACCAGAGGACGAGGCTCGTCGAGTCGATCGAAACCGCGGCGCGCCTCGGCGCGGGCCTGGTGATCATCGCTCCCGACAAGGGCGATGAGATTCAGATGTCGATGGCCTTTGCGTGCCCATACGACGGGACCAGCGTGCCCGAGCCCGAGCCGCGCAACTTCTCGTTCAACAGCCCGCATGGCGCCTGCCCGACGTGCACCGGCCTCGGCTCGCAGCTCGTGGTCGATGGTGACCTGGTCGTGCCGGATCCGTCGCTGTCCCTGCGCGAAGGCGCCATCGCGGCCTGGAGCCGCTCTCAGTTCTTCTATCCCGAGCTGCTCGAATCGGTCAGCAAGTTCTTCGGCATCGACATGGACAAGCCGTGGTCGAAGCTGACAAAGCCTCAGCGCGACGTGCTTCTGAACGGCACGGGCGACCGCAAGATCCGGTTCGGCTACAAGAACCAGTACGGGCACTCGCGCTGGTACGAGGCGCCCTTCGAGGGCGTGATAGCAAACCTGCAGCGGCGCTACCAGGAGACCCAGTCCGACTTCCTGAAGGCCGAGCTCGAGCGGTACATGTCGGACAAGCCATGTCCCGCATGCAAGGGACGCCGGCTCAAGCCCGAATCGCTGGCGGTGACCGTCGCGAATCACAACATCGCCGAGATATGCGAGCTGCCGGTCAGCACGGCGGTCAGCTTTTTCGACCAGCTCGATTTGAGCGAGCGCGAGCAGCTGATCGCTCGCGGCGTGTTGAAGGAGATCCACGAACGGCTGGAGTTCATGATCGACGTCGGGCTCGAATATCTGACCATCGAGCGAGCCGCCAACACCCTTTCGGGCGGCGAGTCTCAGCGCATCCGGCTCGCGACACAGATCGGCTCGAAGCTGATGGGCGTCCTCTACATCCTCGACGAGCCGTCGATCGGGCTGCACCAACGCGACAACCGGCGGCTGATCAACACGCTGCTCAGGCTGCGCGACCTCGGGAACACTCTGATCGTGGTCGAGCACGACGAGGAGACCATCCGCTCGGCCGACTACATGGTCGACATCGGGCCGGCGGCCGGGGAGCACGGGGGACAGATCATCGCGGCGGGAACGGTCGAGGAGGTGCTGCGCGATCCCAACTCGCTGACCGCTGCCTTTCTACGAGGAGATCGCGAGATCCCGGTCCCGGCGCGCCGGCGGAAAGGCAACGGCGAGCGCCTCGTGATCCGCGGAGCCCGCGCGAACAACCTCAAGAACCTCGACGTGGCGATTCCGCTGGGCGCCTTCGTCGCGGTGTCGGGCGTGAGCGGTTCGGGCAAATCCTCGCTGGTCACAGACATCCTCAGCCACAAGGTCGCGCAGCACTTTTATCGCGCGAAGGAAAGGCCGGGGCTCCACGATGCCGTGGAGGGACTCGAGCACCTCGACAAGGCGATCGACATCGACCAGTCGCCGATCGGCCGCACCCCGCGGTCCAACCCCGCGACCTATACCGGAATGTTCACCTATATGCGGGAGCTCTTCGCGCAGCTTCCCGAGGCGAAGATGCGCGGTTACAAGCCCGGGCGGTTCAGCTTCAACGTGCGCGGCGGGCGCTGCGAGGCGTGCCAGGGGGACGGCATCATCCAGATCGAGATGCACTTCCTGCCCGATGTGTACGTGCCTTGTGAGGTGTGCCACGGGACGCGTTACTCGCGCGAGGTGCAGGAGGTGAAGTTCCGGGGACATTCGATCTCGGACGTGCTCGAGATGACCGTCGACGAGGCGTTCGAGGTGTTCGAGAACGTGCCGCGGATCCAGACCAAGTTGAAGACGCTGCGCGACGTGGGCCTTGGCTACATCCGGCTCGGGCAGCCCGCGACCCAGCTGTCGGGAGGCGAGGCGCAGCGGGTCAAGCTGTCCTCTGAGCTGTCGCGGCGCGACACCGGCCGGACCCTCTACCTGCTGGACGAGCCGACCACCGGCCTTCACTACGCGGACGTCGAGAGGCTCCTCGTCGTGCTTCACCGGCTCGTCGATCACGGCAACACGGTGGTCGTCATCGAGCACAACCTCGACGTCCTCAAGACCGCCGACTGGCTCATCGACCTGGGGCCCGAGGGTGGGGAAAAGGGCGGCTACGTGATCGCCGAAGGCACCCCGGAGCAGCTCGCCAACAATCCGAAGTCATCGACCGGACAGTTCCTGCGGACGCCCCTGGAGAGGGCGGCGCGGCATGCCGAGAAGTCGAATGGCGCAACGAAGCGCCGGGCGCCGGTGCGCCGCGTCAAAGTCGCCGTCTGAAGACGGAGAAGCCGTCCACCGGATACGGCGCCCTCATGCGGGTTCCGGGCTTTTCCCGGCTCTACGCGGGGCTGCTGCTGGGTCGCATGGCAGGCTCGATGCTCTTCGTGGCGCTGATCCTGTTCGTGCTCGAGCGCTATCACTCCGCCCAGCTCGCAGGCGCGACGGCGTTCATGGCCGCCCTGCCCGGCATCATCGTCTCGCCCCTGGCGGGCGCCCTGCTCGACCGCTACGGTCGTGCCCGGCTGGTCGTCCTGGACTATGCGGTCGCGGCGGTGGCGCTGGGCCTCGTCGCGGGCCTTTCCGCTCTTCATCTGCTGGCATCGCCGCTCCTGCTCGGCATCGTCGCGGTCGCTTCTCTCACAAACCCGCTGAGCTGGGCCGGGGCTCGATCGCTGTTTCCGATCCTCGCTCCGCGGCACCTGTGGGAACGCGCCAACGGTCTGGACAGCAGCGGGCATGTCTTCGCCACGCTTCTCGCATCGCCGCTGGCCGGCACGCTCGTAGGCCTGTTCGGAGGGGAATGGGCGCTGGCCGCGTCGAGCGCGGTGTACGTGGTGGCGGCCTTGGTCATGCTGCGCCTACCCGAACCGCGCAATTCGGCCGCCCAGGTCGGATCGGTGCTGAGGAACGCCTGGCTCGGCCTCGTATACACGTTGCGAAACCCGACGCTTCGCGGTCTCGCCCTGACCCTGAGCGTCTTCAACGTCGGCAACGGCCTGCTCGCCATCGCGGTCCCCGTGCTGGTCCTTGGCCGGCTGCATTCCGGACCGTCGACGGTGGGACTTCTGTGGGGAGTCATGGGAGGAGCGGGGTTGGCCTCCGCTCTGGTCGCCGGCCGATTCTCCAGTCAGGGCAGAGAGCGGTGGTTGATGGCGGGCCCCATCCTCGTCGCTGCGGTCGCGACTGCGCTGCTTCCGCTCGCGAACAGTATCTGGATCGTCGCCGCGGGGATCATCCTGCTCGGCTTTTCCACCGGGCCTTTCGATGTCGGCCTGTTCACTCTGCGCCAGCGGCGTACCGACCCCGCGTGGTTTGGTCGGGCGTTCGCTGTGTCGATGTCTTTGAACTCGATTGGAAACCCGATCGGGTCGGCGCTGGCCGGGCCCCTGATCGCGACGTCGCTGAACGTGGCGCTTTGGGCGGCGGTCGCGGCGACCCTGGCAAGCCTGGTGATCGTGCTGGTCGTGATCCCTTCAAGAGATCAGGCCGTAAACGAAGGAAAGGGCGCGGCTTAGCCCGTGGTCCTCAGCGGTGGACGCCGAACATCACGATGCCGAGCACGAAGACTATGAAGATCGCCACGATCACGAAGAGGATCAGCAGCGAAAGGTGCACGATCCCGATGATCATCCCCGCGGTCGCGAATCCCATCCCTCGCTCTCCCGTGCGCCTGATCGTCTGACGGGCCTGGTAGCCCGTGATGACGGCAATCACGGCGACCACGAATCCTCCGATGACCGGGATTGGGACGTGGGCGACGAAGGAGGCGATTGCCAACACGAAGCTCGCGAGAGCCTCGGCGTTCATGGGGACGTTGGCCGCCGGCGGGTATACCGGGCCGGGCGGAACCAAGCTCGAGGGCATTGTCTGCTGGCCCGCGATCTGAGTGGGCGTGTTGGAGGGCGGCGGCGGAGGCGGGAGGTCTCCGGGAGTTGTGCTCACGGCGGTCGGCTAAGGTGAGGTGGTCGGAGAGGGCGACGTGGTGGCGTGCATTGCAGCGAACGTAAAGATAAAGACGAAGAACGCGATATAGGCGAAGATGAAGAGCAGGAACAGGCCGATCGCGACATAGCCCACGATCAGCCCAACCAGCGCCAGGTTGCCTCCCGCCTCGCCGGTTCTCTTGATCTGACGCCGGGCGACGTGCCCCGTGATGACGGCGACCAGGCCGCCGAAGCACCAGGTGCCGATCACCGTCGAGGCCGCAAACGAGATGCTGACGATCGCCCATGGGTTGTATGGCCGCGACGGGTGCGCGGCGTAGGCCGGCGCGGCGGCAAGCGGTGCGGGCGGCTTCTCCATCGTGGGCAGTCTATCCGTCCTACCTAAAATCGATCGCATGGCGGTTTCACCGGAAGACACGATCAAGCGGCGCCTCCGCGCAGTGCCCGACAGCCCTGGCGTCTACCTGTTCCGTGACAACCGGAGCCAGGTCATCTACGTCGGGAAGGCCCTGCGCCTGCGCGACCGCTTGAGCTCGTACTTCACGCCGGGTTATGCGCAGACCGCCCGCGTCGCCGAGCTCGTGCGCAAGGCGACGGACTTCGAGTTCGTCACGACCGCCAACGAGGTGGAGGCGCTGGTCCTCGAGTGCAACCTCATCAAGAACTACCGGCCCCGCTTCAATATCCGGCTCAAGGACGACAAGAACTATCTCTACCTGAAGCTGCCCGTGACCGAGGAGTTCCCGCGAGTCCACTATTCGCGCCGCGTGCAGAACGACGGCGCCCGCTATTTCGGTCCCTACACCTCGGCGCAGTCATTGCGTGGCACGGTCAAGTCGATCCGCCAGCTGCTTCCTTTCCGGACCTGCTCGGACGAGATCTTCAAACAGGGCAAGGTTTGCCTCGACTTCCACATCAAGCGCTGCCCGGGTCCATGCGAGCGGCGGATCAGCCCGGAGGATTACAAAGCGCGGATCAACGAGGTCGCACTCTTCATGGAAGGCCGCTCGGACCTTCTCGTGCACGAGCTCAAGGACCGCATGGAGGACTCTGCGAACCGGCTCGACTTCGAGAACGCGGCACGTTACCGCGATCAGCTCCAGTCGATCGAGCGCATCGCCGACCGCCAGAAGGTCCTCACGCACCGCCGTGACGACCACGACCTGATCGCGTACGCCCGCCACGGCGGGGACGTGTTCGTCGAGGTCGCCTATGTGAGACAGGGCAAGATGGTCGGCCACGACGGTCACCCTCTCGACGGCGCGGCCGAAGTGAGCGAGGCCGAGCTGCTTCGCGGCTTCGTGCTCCAGTACTACGCGAGCGCCACGCACGTGCCGCGGTCGGTGATCCTGACCGGGCCTGTCGACGAGCCCGACCTGCTGGCCGGCTGGTTGAGCCAGAAGCGCGGCGGCCCGGTTGCCATTGAGGTACCGCAGCGCGGGCGAAAGCGGGCGCTCGTGCAGCAGCTCGCGGAGACAGCGGCCCAGGAGCTCGAGCAGCTCCGCATCCAGGCCGACTACGATCGCAGCCGCACGGAGCCCATGCTCGCCGCGCTGGCCGAGGCCCTCGACCTCGAGACTCCGCCCAAGCGCATCGAGTGCTACGACATCTCCAACCTCCAGGGCGACTCGGCGGTCGGCGCGATGGTCGTCTTCGAGGACGGCAGGCCGAGGAACGACCACTACCGTCATTTCAAGATCAAGTTCGTCCCCGGACCCAACGACTTCGCGATGCTGCAGGAGGTGCTGCGGCGCAGGCTGGAGCGACTCGAATCCGCCCAGCGCCGGGAGGATGCCGACGCCGTGGGTGATCGCTCGTTCACAAGCCGGCCTGACCTCATCCTCATCGACGGCGGCCGCGGTCAGCTGAGCGCGGCGCTCGAGGTTCTCGAATCGGCCGGCTACGCGGATATCCCGACCTTCGCGCTGGCCAAGGAGAGAGAGGAGATCTTCGCGCCTGGCCGTGCGGAACCGATCGTGCAAGAACGCAACTCGCCGGGCATGTTCCTGGTGCAGCGCATCCGCGACGAGGCGCATCGCTTCGCGATCACCCACCACCGCAAGGTCCGGTCCAAGAAAGCGCTGACCTCACCACTCGACTCGGTCGAGGGCATAGGCCCGGCGCGCAAGCGCATCCTCCTGCGACACTTCGGCTCGGTGCAGGCGATCCGCGAAGCTCCGGTGGAGGACATCGTCAAGCTCGGCGTGCCTGAGCGCCTGGCAAAACGGCTGAAGGAATCCTTGTGACCCTCGTGATCGTCGGAGGCTCGAACGAGCCACAGCTCGACGAGGCGGTCGGGGTCTTCCTCGACTCTGGGTTCCAGCTCGCGCGCTGGCTCTCCGCCTGGGATGAGGCCGACGCAGTGCTTCCGCTACGCGGCGACGCCGCGGCGATGCTCAAAGACGCCGACGCGCAGGACATCCGTTACGTGTTGGTGCATGTCGGTGCGGCGGATGGCAGGGCCGGCGGCAGCCACGACCGCGCCCATCATCGCGTCGACATCGCCCAGCTGAGAGAGTTGGCGCAACAGCTCCGGTCGCGCGAGCGACTTCTTTTGACCTGCGTTGCGTTCGGCTACAAGAACGGCATCCCGGACGGAGCGTCCTGGGTGATCGACGTGAGGCTGCTCGAAAATCCTTACTGGGTCGAAGAGCTCAGACCTCTCGACGGGCGCGATCCCCGCGTGCGGGACTACGTGGTCGGCCAGCCCGCGGCGCAGGATCTTCTGACCAACCTCGAACAGACGCTGACGGCCGCGATTCCGCACTATCGCGAGCGTGGCCGTTCGCACCTGGTCGTCGCGTTCGGCTGCACAGGTGGCCGCCACCGGTCCGTGGCGATGGCGGCTGAGATGGCCGAGCGGCTTAAGAAGGTGGACGGCATCGACATCGAACTCTCAGCCCGCGATCTCGGCGCCTAAATGTGCTTTAAGCCCCTCACCCTAGCCCTGCGCGCAAAGCGGCGATGAGGATGGGACTTACTCGTCGCTCCCCGAGGGGGAGAGGGAATTGACTCGGGCCCTCGTCCTGGGCGGCGCGGGCTTTGTCGGCGTCGCCGCCTGTAAGGAGCTGATGCGCCGCGGCGTCGAAACCATCGCCGCCGGCAGAAAGGATCGGCCTTACGGCACGTTCACCAGCTACGTCGCCTTCGACCGCACGGACGAGGACCAGCTGAAGCGCGCGCTCGCGCAGGTCGAGCCGGACGTGCTCCTGGACCTCGCCTGCTATCAACCTGGTGAAGTACAGGCCGTCGCGCGAAATTTCAAAGGCGCCCGCTACATCTTTGTTTCGACCGGCGTCTATCCGGACCTCAACGGCAGGCCCGCTCGCGAAGAGGACTTCGTGCCGTTGGCCGGCGACGCTCCCGCCGGCCTCGACTATCTCAACGGCAAGCGCTGGTGCGAAACGGCGCTGACGCGCGCGCCGGACCTTGCGTGGACTGTGATCCGGCCGCCGGCCGTCTTCGGCCCCGCGGATCACACCCTCCGGATCGCCGCTTACATTCAGCGAGTGGAAGACGGCGGTCCGCTGCTGGTGCCGGTCGAGTCGTACGAGCGCCAGGCGGGCCTGTCCTGGGTCAAGGACATCGGATACGCGTGCGCGCTCGCATGCGACCTCCGTAAGGACCTGACGCACCATGCGTACAACGCCGCCTTTGACGGTGTGAGCGTGCGCGACCTGATCGAGGGGATCGCCCATGCGACGGGTCACCCGGCACGCCTGCATCCGATGCCGTTCGCGCAGCTGCCGGAGGGTGCGAGCCCATACGGACCAGATCCGCGCCGTGCGGCCGGTTACGTCCTCGACCGCGCGCGGGAAGACCTCGGCTTCGAGCCCTCGGCGCTCGAGGACGCGCTCGCCGAGACGCTGGCCTGGTACAGGGTCGCGCGGCCGTCGCACCCGGGCTACGCCAACCGCGCGGAGGAGCTTGCCATTGCCGGATCCGCCTGAGGTCGTCGCCGGGTGGTTGAGGTTCCAGGCCAAAGGCTGTGCGGACCTCGGATCGCCCTTCTACGCCGCTCTGCTCGAATCTGCCGCCGGGGACCTGGAGGCGGGCGGCCCCGTCTCTGAAGCGCTCGTCGGATTCGAAGGTGAGTCGGAACGATCTGCCCTTGCGCTGCGCCTGATGGGCGCCGTCCACCGGCTCGTGCTGCAGGATCGCCTGCCTCAGCTGGCGCCCCACTATCCGTCGGTCGGCGGCGACGGAGATGCTGCGGCGGCCTGGCTCGCGTTTCGAGATGCTCTGACCGAGCATCGCACGGAGATCCGGCAGCTGATCGCGCGCGGATGCCAGACCAACGAGGTGGGCCGAAGTGCCGCACTCCTCGGAGGATTCCTCGAGGTCGCTCATCGGTCCCGCCTGCCGCTTCGCATCCTGGAGATCGGGGCCAGCGCCGGCCTGAATCTCCGGTGGGACTCCTATCGATACGAATCGGGTGAGAGCGGCTGGGGTGATGAGCATTCACCAGTTCGCTTCGTGCACTTTTTCGACGTGCCGCCTCCGCTGGACCGCACCGCAGAGGTCGTCGAGCGAAAGGGATGTGATCTGGAGCCCATCGACCCGACCTCGGACGAAGGCGCGCTGTCGCTTCGATCGTTCATCTGGGCGGACCAGCTCGGACGCCTTTCGCGACTCGACGGTGCAATCGAGATCGTCAGAGCGATGCCAGTCAAAGTTGAGCGCGTAGACGCGGCCACGTTTCTGGAGCGCGAGCTCGAGGCGCCGTGGCCTGGCGTGGCCACGGTCGTGTACCACTCGGTCTTCATCCAGTACCTCGTCGAGAGCGTCCGCAGGCGAATCTCCGCGGCGATCGGGCAGGCCACCTTACGCGCGGTTTCGGATGCCCCCGTGCATTACTTGAGAATGGAGCCCGACGGAGGTCGTTTCGAGATAACGCTCGATGACGAGCTGCTCGCCACGAGCCAGGCGCATGGCACCGGCGTACGTTGGCTCGCGCAATCATGAGAACGAGGACGTCCGCGTCGCGCCTTGCGCACTACGCCGTTGCGATCGGCGGGGTGATCGTGATCACGGCGGCGATCGCGCTGATCACCTCGGTTGCATCGGTAGCGGGCCTGTCTGCTCTCTACCTGCTTCTGATCCTCTGGCTGGGAGCGCGCTGGGGAAGAGGGCCCGCGGTTGCCGGAAGCATCGCCGCCTTCCTGCTCTACGACTTCTTCTTCGTCCCGCCGGTGAATACGTTCACGGTTGCGGCACCCGCCGGGCTCCTCGAGCTCATCGTCCTGCTCGCCGTGGCGCTGGTCACGAGCCAGCTGGCGTCGTCCTTGCGACGCGCGCGAGCAACCGCTGAAGCGCTTGCCCTGGAATCGCGCGCGCTCTACGAGCTGGCCACCGCCGCGCTGCGCTCCCCAGACGTGACCGTCGCCCTTTCGATGCTCTGCCGGCGTGCCCTGGAGCTGCCGTCGGTGAGCCGGTTCGCGCTCGCGGCGGTCGACCTTGGCCGGCCGAGCGCCCTCGCCGGCGGCGATCTGAGCGCGTCCGAGCTGCAACAGGCTGAGTGGTCTCACGAGAACGGGCGCGCGATCGGAATCGCAGTCCGCGACGGCGCCGTCACGCTCGTGCGCACCCACCCAGCCGACGTGGCGCCTGCCTACCTCCCGCTCGCCAGCGGGGTGGCTCTGATCGGAATCGACGCGGACCTGGCCACGCAGGATGAGCTCCGCATGCTGGCGGCCTTGGTCGGGCTGGCCGACCTGTTGATGGACCGCAGGCGCGCGGCGCTCGAGTCGGAGCGAGCGCGGGGGCTGGAGTCCTCCGACCGCCTGAAGACGGCCATCCTTTCCTCTCTATCCCACGAGCTGAAGAGCCCCATCGCGTCGCTGCGCACCGGGCTCACCGCCCTGACCGCGCCCCAGGCGGGGCTGAAGCCCGAGCAGCGCGAGCTCCTCGTCGACCTCGATCACCAGGCGAGCCGGCTCGACCGGATGGTCGGCGACCTGCTCGCCCTGTCGCGTCTGGAGGCGGGCCTCCAGCTCGAAAAAGAGCCCCACAGCTTCGCCGACCTGCTCGGCAGTGCGACCCGCCGGCTCCGGGCCGAGCTCGCTACCAACCGCCTCTCAGTCGAGTTGCCCGATGACCTGCCTCCTGTGGACGTCGACGAGGTGCAGGCCGGGCGGCTGCTCGCCAACCTGCTGGAGAACGCGCACGAGTGGGCTCCTTCAGGCGGGATGATCGAGGTCGGCGCGACGCAGCGGGAGGGGAAGCTCGAAGCTTGGGTCGAGAACGACGGACCCGCAATCGCGACCGGTGACCTGGACCGCGTCTTTGACACGTTCTGGACGCGCCGCGCCCGGGGGAGCGGCCTCGGCCTGGCCATCTGCAAGCGGGTCGTCGAGGCGCACGGTGGCACGATCCGCGCCGAGAACAGGCGCCGGGGCCCGCGGTTCACCTTCACCCTTCCACTCGCCGAGATTGCGGCGCCGCGAGCGGGAGCGGCGACATGAGCGGCCGCGTTCTGGTCGTGGACGATGAAATTGAGATGCAGCGCGCCCTGCGCGCCGGCCTCAGCTACCACGACTTCGACGTCCATACGGTGGGGACCGGAGAAGAGGCGATTCGAGACGCGGCATCGTGGCGGCCGGACGTGATCCTCCTGGACCTCGGCCTGCCGGGCATGGACGGGTTCGCAACGCTCAAGGCGCTACGGCCGGAGAGCCGCGCGGCCGTGATCGTCGTCAGCGTGATGCCTGAAGAGCGAGACAAGGTGCGTGCCCTCGAGGCAGGTGCCGACGATTACCTCGTCAAGCCGTTTGGCACGGAGGAGCTGGTCGCGCGAATTCGAGCAGTGCTGCGCCGGCAGGCGGCTGTGACCGCGGGCGAGCCGGTGATCCGGTCTGGCGACCTCGAGATCGACATCGGCCGTCGCACCGTCACCGTCCAGGGAAGGCCTGTGCGGTTGACCCCCACCGAGTACGAGCTGTTGCGCTATCTCGCGCTCCACGCCGGCAAGCCGGTGACCCACACCACACTCTTGCGACAGGTCTGGGGCGACTACGCGATCGGGGACAAGTACAACACGCGCTATGTGGTCGCCCAGATCCGCAAGAAGCTGGGGGACGACCCGGCGAACCCGCGCTACATCGTCAACGAACCGGGTGTGGGTTACCGCCTCGAGGGCTAGCGTTCTCCGTGGCTGCGGTTCAACAGGTACGCCGCGATGAGGGCGACCAGGACGATGCCAGGCGACCAGCCGAGGCCCGGACCGAAAGGGTCGTAGTTCGACAGGTCGACGCCCACCGCGAGGCCGCTGACCGCCGCGAAAACCATGACGATCAGGATGCCGCGCGCGGCCCCGTGGCGCGCGAAGAACAGCTCGAACTCCAACTGCCAGGCCGGGCGGTGCCGGCGATGCTGGGCTGTGGCCGCCGCGGGGTGCGCGGCGACGCGCCGGCCGTGCTTGTAGCGAGCCGAGCTCGGCAGCGGCGCGGCCGGCAGGTGCTCGACCTCGCGATCAAGGGGAGGTGGCACCTCGAGCGGCTCCCACAGGGGCTGCTTGCGGTATCGGCGATAGATCACGAAGGTGATCCCGCCCAGGGCCAGCCAGCCGAGGTAGATATAGGAAGAGTTGGAGATGTTCTGCGACATCAGCTGAGTGAACACCGTGCCGATCGCGAGCGCTCCGAGCAATGAAAGCACCGGGATGCTGTCCCTGCCGAACTTGATGTTCCAGGGCATTCTGTATGGGCGGTAGAGATTCGGCTCGATGAAGCGAAGACGCATGACGGAGAGATGCGCGGAGCAGAAAGCGAAGGTTGCCGCAAGCGCATACACCGAGCCCAACAGGTCGATCTCCTGACCATGGACGAAGATTCCAGGCAAGACGAGCACGGCCGCCGCGATGCCGAAGACCATGATCGAGATGTAGGGAGTCTTGAATTTCGGGTGCAGGCGGGCGAAGCGATGCGGAAGCAGATCGGCGCCGGCGAGCGAGTAGCTCAGCCTCGAAATTCCGATCAAGCCCGCGTTGGTCGCGATCACCAGGATGGTGAAAGCAAGGAAGCCGACCCAGATGCCGGCCCAGAAGGCCAGAGTCGTCGAAACCGCGTTGAAGCCGGTGACTATTCCGGCGACGGGGTCGCTCTTGTACGTGGTGGCAAGGGCGGTCGTGTAATGGCCGTCGATGAGATGGACCGGAAAGACGCTCATGCCGATCGTCGGTAGGAAAGCCGAAACGAAAAGCACAGCGGCGATGACCGCAAACGTGGCTCGCGGCACGCTTCGCCCGGGGTTCTTGACCTCTTCCGACATGTTGGAGATGGTCTCAATTCCCGTGTACGTGACCATCGCGATGGAGACGCTGGCCAGGAAGTTGCCCCAGGTTGGCGCCACTCCCAGGTGAACGTTGTTGATCACGGTGTGGATGTTGAGCAGGAAGATGATCCCCAGGATGACCAGCGCAAATTGCGTAACAAGGTCGGTCACGGCCAGCGTCAGGTTGAGCGCGCTCGACTCCTGTATTCCGATGATGTTGACGACCAGCAACAAGCCGATCAGCACGATGGTGGCGCCTATGTGCCAGACCTCTGACGACTTGAGCATTCCGAAAAGCCAGAAGTACTTGCTGAACACGCCCAGGTAGCTGATCGCGAAGTAGGCGGAGATCGAGACGGTGGCCGTGTAGTTGAGCAGCTGGACCCAGCCGACCAGGAACCCGATCGGGGCGTTGAAGGCGCGGCGGGCGAACTGGGAGCTTCCGCCGGCATGGGGCAACGCCGCAGAGCCCTCGGCGTAGTTGAGGGCGGTGCTCACGAAGATGAGGCCCGCGAGGATCAGAGCCAGGGGCGTCAGCCCAAGGGCGAACGCGGCGGTGACGCCAAGGGCGTAATAGATGCTGGACCCGACGTTTCCGTAGCTCGCGGCGAAGAGCGCCGGCGCTCCGAGGGTTCGTGGCAGCTTGGTGGCACGCCGGACGACGACTCGAAGGTCGCCCGGGCGGCGGCCACGGCGAGCGACGTGGTCGGTACCCATGGCAGGCGAGGTTAAAGGATCGCGGCACAACCCATACGAGATCCATACGAATTCGGGGCTCGGCCAAACGGAGGCCTAACAACCGCCCGACTACTTTGAGGTGGTGCGCAACGCAATACTGCAGCTCCCCCAAACGAGGACCGCCAAGCAGCGGCGCAACGTCCTCAGCGCCGCCATGCGGCAGCTCGAGCGCGCCGACCTGTACCTCGCGGCGGTCGCATACATGGAGCTGGGCGACCGAGAGGCCCAGCGGGCTCTGAACCAGTTGCGCACTGACCTCGCGAGCCTGGAGCGCTACCTCGGCGAACGCCGGAACCTGGACAGCGATTGAGCCAAGCCATCACGCCTTCCCGCCGCAGGATCAAGGTCCGCGGCGGAAGCCTCGGGGCCTTTCTGTGCTGGGCCGTTGTTTTCGCGGACATCGGCACCTCGGTCTACTACGTGCCAGGCATCCTTTACGGCCCCTTCCGCTCGCGCTCCGCCCTCTTCGTCCTGATGACCCTGTTCGTCTTCGTCCTTCTATGTGTGAAGTACGCCGAGGTCACGTGGCGCTATCCGGAAGGCGGCGGCGTGGTCAACGTTTCCTCACAGGCGCTGCACCCGTTTGCCGGGCTCCTTGGTGGCCTGATGATCCTGGTCGACTACTACCTGACAGCCGCCCTGAGCGCGCTGTCAGGAGTCCTGTACCTGGCCGTTGTGATGCCCTCGTTGCTGAGCGTTGCTCTATACGCCACGGTGGGCGCACTCATCGCCCTGGGGATTCTGAACTTCCTGGGCATCAAGGAAAGCGCGCGTACGACGGCGATCTTTGCGTGCTTGGCGGGCGCGGGCCAGGTCGTCGTGGTCATTGCGACCGCGATCTATCTCGGGCCGGCCGGCGTGCTGCACAGCTTCAGCTCGATCACGCACGGACCACCGCTGACCCCAATCATTCTTCTGACAGGCTATGGCGCCGCGTTCCTGGCTTTCTCCGGTCTGGAGAGCGTGGCGCAACTGGCGCCCGCGATGCGCGAACCGCGCAAGAAGGTTGCCTTTCGCGCCATGACGGCAGTCGTTGTGACGATGGCGATCACGAGCCCTCTGCTCACGCTCTGGTCGACCACTCTGCTCGATCCCAATGTAGACCCCAACCAGTTCATCTCACTGCTGGGAGCCCATGTCGCCGGGCGCCTGGTCGGCGATTACGTCGCAGTCTCCGGCGCGCTGCTCCTTGTCTTCGCCAGCAACACTGCGATCATCGGCTCCTATCACGTATTCATCGCCCTGGCCAGGATGGGTTTCTTGCCGCGGGCGTTGGAGCGCCGGAACAGGTGGCGCGTAACTCCGCATTGGTCAATCCTCGCCGCGGTTGCGATGCCCGTGGCAATCACCATTGCCGCTCAGGGCAGCGTCATCCTGCTCGGAGACCTGTATGCCTTCGGGCTGCTCGGCACCTTTGTGCTGACGTGCATCAGCCTGGACGTGGTGCGCTGGCGCGAACGCCCCACGTGGACGGCGGGCCCAACGGCGATCTTCGCGATTGGGGTTGTGACAACGATTCTGGTTGTCGTCGCATGGTTGGTGAACCTGGTCTTGAAGCCGCTCGCCACAGGGTTCGGGGGTGGGCTGACGGTTCTTGGGCTGGTGATCGGCCTCCTCACGTACCGGTATTACCGCTCGCGCCGCCCGAGCGTATTCCCTGTGTCGTTCCGTCCTCAGCGGGCGGCGGAATCCATCGCCACCGCGCTGGGCAATCGACCCTCGGCCGGTGAGGTGCTGGTCATCCTGCCCCACGACCAGCTGGCGGCCGAGGCCGTGATGCGCGCGGCCACGCATGCCGCCGCCGGCCGCGGCGCTGTCTTCCTCTATCGAGGCGATCGCTATCCGAACCAGCACCACGAGCTGCTGGAGGTGGCCGACCCTTACCTCAGAGACTTCTCCGCGCACGATGCTTTTTCCCGCGCTGAGATGCTCGCGCGAGGGCACGTCAAGAACCGGCGGTACGTCTACATGCCGGGCAGCCTTCCGCGTGAGATGGTCGGCGAGGTGTGGAGGACCGTGGCGCCCAAGGAGACCCTGGTGACCGTTGAGGACCAGGGCATGCTGCCCCCGATGGCGGTCGATCGCGTGCGCCGCCACACCACCGACGGCATAACGGTTCTGCACATGTACACCAGCAAGATCCGGCCGATGCGTGAGCCCGCGGCGGTTACGGCATGAGGTTCGGCCCTTGGCCGAACCTCGAATTCAACAGGAAGCTCGGCTCTTGGCCAAACTTGCATTCAACTAAACGATGAGGTCTTTCAGCTCCCGCGGATAGTCGGTCATGACGCGGCAGCCGTCCTCCGTGATCACCACGGTGTCGGAGTGGCGGAAGCCGCCGAGCTCCTTGACGTAGACGCCGGGCTCGACGGTGAACACCATCCCCGGTTCGAGCACCGTCTCTTCGCCGCGATCGAGGAACGGAGCCTCATGACCCTCGAGCCCGATCGAATGGCCGACGTGGTGCCGGAGGTTGCTCGAGACCCCGAGCTCCTCGGCGAGCCGGACCGTGGCGAGCTCGACCTCACCCGCCGGCACGCCTGGCGCCATCACCTCCAGAGCCCGGGTCTGGAGCGCGAGCATCGCGTCGAAGGCGCGCGCCTGCTCGGCTGTGGGATCCCCGACGATCATCGTCCGTTCCAGCTCGCTCAGGTAGCCGTCGATGTCCGCGCTCGCTCCGCTCACGAGCACGTCGCCCGACTGCACGCCGTGCCCGCGCACGAAACCGTGTGGCATCGCCGTCGACCGGCCGGCCACGAACATCGACTCCAGTCCGTTGCCCGCGAAAGAGCGCGGGCGCCAACCTGGCATCTCGTGCAGCATCTCCTGCAGCGTCTCAGTGACCACCGGCGCGTAGATCTCCATCTCGGTCTTGCCGGTCTGGATCGCGGACTGCATGCGGCGGTGCGCCCGCACCGCCCAGTCACAGCTGAGCTGAATGCAGGCGATCTCGGTCTGCGACTTCACGCGGCGAAGCGACTCGATGATCAGCTCGGCGTCGAACGCCCGGTGGCCGATGAGATCGCTCAGCAGCGGTCCCCGGTAGCCCCAGTAAGGGATATAGCCGTCGTGGTCGGCGCCGGTGCGCGCCGGCCTGGCGCCCATCTCGTCGAGGATCGCGGACACGCGCTCCATCGGATGCTCGGCGCCTGGGTACTCGAAATAGACGTCGACTCGGTCGAGCGAGGTGGAGGACTCTGCGTGCTCTTTCTCCACTGCGGGGACCACGAGCACCGCCGTGGTTTTCGGCCCGAGCACCAGCGCGATGGGGCGCTCGGTGGGGATGTGGTGGAACCCCGTCAGGTAGGCGACGCGGGCCGGGTAGAAGACGCAGATCGCGTCCAGGCCGGCCGCCTCCATACCTGCGGCTACGGCCTCGCGGCGCAGTGCGTATTCCGCGGCCGAGACACTTGGGTAAGATCCCCCACCCGGCCAGGACCGCGAGCGGTCCGGGCCACCCTGCGCGCGAGCGCGATCAGGATGGGACCTACTGATTGCCCCCTTGCGGGGGAGGGGAGACACCTTCTTAGTACGCGGCAAGTTTTCTCATTGCCTCCGCGATCTTGTGAGGGTTCGGCATGAAGAACTCTTCTTGGGGGGTGTTGAACGGCATGGCCGGGATGTCCGGTGCGGCGACCCGCACGACCGGGCCGTCGAGCGCGTCGAAAGCGTGCTCCGAGATGATGGCCGCGACCTCGGCGCCGAAGCCGCCGGTCAGGTTGTCCTCGTAGACGACCATACCCTTGCCAGTCTTCCGCACCGACTCGAGGATCGCCTCCCGGTCGAGGGGCGCCAGCGTCCGGAGGTCGACCACCTCCACGCTCACACCCTCGGTGTCCAGCTGCGCAGCCGCCTCGAGGCAGTAGTGCGTCATCAGTCCCCAGGCGAAGCAGCTCAGCTTGGTGCCCGGCCGGCGGACAGCCGCCGGACCGATCGGAACGAGGTGGTCGCCGTCCGGAACCTCCTCGGGAACGAGGCGGTAGACCTTCTTGTGCTCGAGGAACAGCACCGGGTCGGGATCGCGGATCGCCGACTTCAGCAGGCCGTGCGCGTCCGCGGGCGTGCTTGGCACGACGACCTTGAGACCAGGGACGTGGGCGAAGAAAGCCTCGATCGATTGCGAGTGGTATAGACCGCCGTGGACTCCGCCGCCAAAAGGCGTCCGGATCACAATCGGCACCGACCAGTCCCCGTTTGACCGGTATCGGGTGCGTGCAGCCTCGCTGACGATCTGATCGAAGGCGGGATGGATGAAGTCGGCGAACTGGATCTCCGCGATCGGGATCAGCCCGTTCAGCGCGGCGCCGACGGCGACGCCGACGATGGCCGATTCGGCGAGAGGGGTGTCGAGAACGCGCGCCTCACCGAACCGGGCGTAGAGGCCGTCGGTGGCGCCGAACACTCCGCCCTTCCGGCCCACGTCCTCGCCCATGACCAGGACCCGGTCGTCGCGCTCCATCTCCTCGCCCATGGCGGCGCGCACCGCCTCGATCATCCTCATCTCAGCCACCTCTCCATTGTCGTTCGCCGCGGCCTTCTGTAGTGATAGTCCGCACCCCGACCCTGCGCGCAAGCGCGTCCAGGATGGGACCAGCTGATTGCCCCCTTGCAGGGGAGGGAGTAATAGACTGCGATCAGGCGGGCGGGGGCTGGTTATCACTTCTCTGGAGGTGGGCGATTTCGTTCTCGGCGGACGTCAAGAACGAGATGGCCGGGCTCATGCCCGCGCGACCCTGCTGCCAGCTCAGCGAGCTGCTCGGGATCTATTTCGGATCCCGCGCCAGGCTGATCAAGCGACCGGCTGAAGCGGGGCAGGCGGCCTACTTCTCGCTGCTGCGAAACGCCGTGGCGAGAAAGGTGGTCAGGCTCGGTCGCGCGGTCGGACCCCTGGAGGCCAGGTACCAGGCGGTCAAGACTCGCAAACGGATGTCGTTCTTCATCGAGCTCGCGCTGCCGCAAGCCCTGGTGCCGGCTTTCACCCAGTCCGCGATGCGCGCGGTGCCTGATGCCGCCTGCGACCGAAAGGCGATGCTCCGCGGCCTCTTCCTGGGCTGTGGATCGGTCAACGTTCCGAGCTCCCGCTACCACCTGGAGTTCGTGCTCGCCACCAGCACGTGGGCGGCGGCGGTGGCCGATATAGCGGGCTCGGCGGACGCAAAGGTGGGCATCATGGAGCGCGGCGGCCAGCATGTCGCGTACCTGAAGGAGGGCGACGCGATCGTGCGGCTCCTGTCGCTGATGGGCGCCAGCCGGGCGGTCATGGAGTTCGAAAACGTTCGGGTGATGCGCGAGGTGAGCGGCGAGGTGAACCGCCGGCTCAACTTCGAGACAGCCAACATCGGCAGGACGATCGGATCCGGCATGCGCCAGGCCGCGGCGATCGAGCGGCTCGAGGTACACGGCGGGCTGGACCGCCTTCCGCCGGCCCTGCGCGAGATGGCTCGCTGGCGGAGCGAGCACCCCGAGCTGAACCTCGGCGAGCTTGCCGGGCGGATGAAGCTGTCGAAGTCGGCGGTCAACCACCGCCTCCGGCGGCTCCAGGAGCTGGCCGATTCACACGGCGGAGCTGGTCCGGCCAAACGAGCTCGCCGCTCCGCCTAACATTACGTCCGGTCGTTCACCAGGATTCGGCGGGGCTTTCCCGCCGGATTCTCCCGAGGGTTTTTGCCCGCCATGAATAGGAGCTTGCCCACATGACCTTGAAGGTCGGTATCAACGGCTTCGGCCGGATCGGCCGCAACATCTACCGCGCCGCCCACGAGCTGAAGGCCGATTTCGAGATCGTCGCCGTCAACGACATTGGTGACGCCCACACGTTCGCCCACCTGCTCAAGCACGACACCGCGCTGGGTACGTTCGGCCCCTCGGTTTCCGCCACCGCCGACGCGATCAAGGTGGACGGGCACACCGTCAAGTTCCTCAGCCACAAAGACCCGGCGGAGCTGCCGTGGAAGGATCTCGGCGTCGACCTGGTGATCGAGTCAACGGGTCTCTTCACCGACGCGAACAAAGCGCGCGTGCACATCGACAAAGGCGGCGCGAAGAAGGTGATCATCTCCGCCCCTGCAACCAACCAGGACTACACGGTAGTGATGGGCGTCAACCACAAGGGATACGACACCAAGAAGCACAACGTCATCTCCAACGCCAGCTGCACGACCAACTGCTTCGTCCCACTGGCCAAGGTCCTGCACGATTCGTTCGGCATCGAGCGCGGGATGATGACGACGATTCACGCGTACACCGCCGACCAGAAGCTGCAGGATCTCCCGCACAAGGACCTGCGCCGGGCGCGGGCTGCCGCCGACAACATCATCCCCACGTCCACAGGCGCCAACCGCGCCGTCGCGGAGGTGCTTCCCGAGCTGGCGGGAAAGTTTGCGGGCATGGCGTTCCGCGTGCCCATACTCGACGTGTCGGTCGTCGACCTCACGGTGGAGCTCGGCAAGACAACGACGGCGCAGGACATCAACGCCGCGTTTGAGGAGGCGGCCGGTGGTGAGCTGCGCGGAATCCTCGCGGTCAGCCATGAGGAGCTCGTCTCATCCGACCTCAAGAGCAATCCCCACTCATCGATCGTCGACGCGCCTCTGACCCTGATTCTCGGCGACCGATGGGCGAAGGTTGTGAGCTGGTACGACAACGAGTGGGGCTTCAGCTGCCGCATGGTCGACCTCACCACCTATATGGCCGAGACACTCTGAAAGCTTCGATCACGTCCGTAGACGTCGCGGGCAAGCGCGTGCTGGTGCGCGAGGACCTGAATGTGCCGATGTCGAAGGGGACGATCAGCGACGACTCCCGGATTCGGGCGGCCGTGCCGACTCTTCTTCATCTCGCCGAGCGGGGAGCGAAGGTGATTGTCATGTCGCACCTCGGCCGGCCGAAGGGCGTGGAACCCGAGCTTTCGCTCCGGCCGGTTTCCCTTCAACTGGCGCGCGCTCTCGGTCGTGAGGTGCATTTCGCCGAGGACTGTGTCGGCGAGCCGGCGCAAACAGCCGTCGGAAAGCTGCAGAACGGTCAGGTCCTGCTGCTCGAGAATGTGCGTTTCCACCCGGAGGACGAGGCCAACGACTCGGATTTCGCACACCGGCTGGCGGCGCTTGGGGATCTCTATGTGAACGACGCCTTCGCCGCCTCACACCGTGCGCATGCATCGGTGGTCGGGGTTGCCGCTTACCTGCCTGCCTTCGCGGGCGAGCTGATGGAGGCCGAGCTTACGGCCCTGCACCAGGCTCTGGACAACCCACGGCGGCCGATGCTCGCCGTGGTCGGTGGCGCCAAGGTCTCGACGAAGGTCGGGGTCCTGCGCAACCTGCTGAACAAAGTCGACGCCCTGATCATCGGGGGCGCCATGGCGAACACGTTCTTCAAGGCGCGCGGATACCCGACTGGAAGCGGGCTCGTCGAGGACTCGGCGCTGGATGAGGCCCGCGACGTGGCCGCAGAGGGGGTTGGCAAGCTGCTGCTTCCCGTCGATCTCGTCTGCGCGCGCCGGATGGAGGGCGGTCAGCCGTTGCGCATCATGGACGCCGACGCGGTAGAGGAAGGTTGGATGGCGCTCGACATCGGGCCCAAATCGGTGGCGCTGTTCGTACAGCGACTGCGCGGCGCCGGCGCTGTAGTTTGGAACGGGCCCATGGGAGTATCGGAAATCCGCGATTTCAGCGAGGGGACGAAGGCGATCGGCGAGGCGATCGCAACCTCCGGCGGCTACACGCTGGCCGGCGGCGGCGACACGGTCGCGGCCATCGAGTCGCTCGGCCTGGTCGGGCGTTTCTCCCACGTCTCGACCGGCGGTGGCGCGACGCTCGAGTACCTGGAAGGCAAAGAGCTGCCCGGCATCGCGATCCTGAAGGAGGCGTAGGTGGCCAGCAGGGTGGCGCCGATGCCGGTCGTGGCAGCCAACTGGAAGATGAATCCGAGCAACGCCGAGGATTCTCTCGACCTGGTGCGCGGCGTCCTTTCGGTGGCGAGGGGACACGCGGATCGCGTTGAGGTCGCCATCTTTCCGCCGTTCCCCTGGTTGATGGCCGTGGCCGAGGTGCTGGCTGAGTCCGGCGTGAAGCTGGGTGCGCAGGACTGCTTCTGGGAGCTTTCGGGTGCGTACACGGGCGAGGTCTCGCCCGCGATGCTGAAGGGCTGGTGCGACTGGGTCATCACCGGCCACTCGGAGCGCCGTATGTACCTTGGCGAGACGGATGACATGGTGTCCAAGAAGACGGCCGCCGCGCTCGGCTGCGAGCTGAACGTGATCATGTGCGTCGGAGAGCTTGCCGACCACTACGACGCGGGGACCTCAGACCAGGTCGTCAGCGCCCAGGTCAAGGCGGGCCTGGCGAACTGTTCCGCCGACGATTCGGCCCGCCTGGTGATCGCATACGAGCCGGTGTGGGCGATCGGCTCCGGCAAGAGTGCCGACGCTGAGCATGCTTATAAGACGATGCGGCTGATCCGTCGCGTGGTGGGGGAGATGATCGGCGCCGGCGCTGCCCGCAAGGTCCGCATCCTGTACGGAGGCAGCGTCAACTCGGGCAACGTGGAGTCGTACGTCGAGCTGCCGCTGTGCGATGGGGTCCTCGTGGGCGGGGCGAGCCTGAACGCTGAGGAGTTCGCGCACATCGTCAAGGTGACCGCCGAGGTTTATGGGCACCGCTAGCCACACTCTCGTCCTGCTTCGGCATGGGCAGAGCACCTGGAATCTCGAGAACCTTTTCACCGGCTGGCACGACGTGCCGCTCAGCCCGCACGGCGTCGACGAGGCGGTCGAGGCCGGACGCCTCATGCAGGGGGCCGGCCTGTCGCCGGGGGTGCTGCACACCTCTCTCCTGGTGCGTGCGATCCAGACGGCTGACCGCGCGCTGGGCGAGATGGGCCTCACGTGGATACCGGTCCGCCGCAGCTGGCGCCTGAACGAAAGGCACTACGGGGCTCTGCAGGGGCTGAACAAGGCCCAGACGGCGGCCAAATTCGGTGAGGACAAGGTCAAGGTGTGGCGGCGCAGCTATGACGTGCGACCGCCTGACCTCGAGCCCTCGGACGAGCGCCATCCCTCACACGATCCGCGCTACGCGGAGCTGCCGCCGGAGCTCCTGCCGCGGGCCGAATGCCTGAAGGACGTGGTCGAGCGAATGCTTCCCTACTGGTACGACGCCATCGTGCCGGATCTTCTCCGGTACCCCTGCGTGCTCGTATCAGCGCACGGAAACAGCCTGCGAGCGCTGGTCAAGCACCTCGACGGCCTCACGGATCGGCAGGTTGTCGACCTGGACATCCCGACAGGGGTGCCTCGCGTCTACGAGCTGGGAGGCGACTTCAAACCGGTTTCGTGGCGGTACCTGGGCGACCCGGACGAAATCGAGAGGCGCGCCGCGGCCGTCCGGGCGCAGGGCTCCGATTCAGGTTCGGAAACGCGTACCTCTTAGACTGGTTCCTGGTTAAAAGTACAAATTCAGACCACGGGAGGGTTCCGCCATGGCATTCGAGCTTCCGCCGCTTCCCTACGCGTTCGATGCGCTAGAGCCTCACATCGACGCCAAGACGATGGAGATCCACCACGACAAGCACCACGCGGCATACGTCAACAACGCCAACGCGGCGCTGGAGAAGCATCCTGGGCTGGCGACCAAGTCAGTCGAAGACCTGCTCTGGGGCATCAACGAGGTGCCCGAGGACATCCGCACGGTCATCCGCAACAATGCGGGCGGCCACTCGAACCACTCGATCTTCTGGAGCATCATGGGTCCGGGCGGCGGCGGCAACCCGAAAGGTCGCATCGCCGACTCGATCAAGACCGCGTTCGGCAGCTATGACGCGTTCAAGGAGCAGCTCCAGAAGGCGGCGGTTGGCCAGTTCGGAAGCGGCTGGGCTTGGATGGTCGTCGACAAGAACGGGAAGATGTCCATCAAGTCCTATCCCAACCAGGACAGCCCCTACATGGAAGGTCTGACCCCGATCCTCGGAGTCGACGTGTGGGAGCACGCGTACTACCTCAAGTATCAGAACAAGCGCGCCGACTACGTCACCGCATGGTTCAACACCCTCAACTGGGCCGCGGTCGACACCCGCTTCTCGTCGGTGTGGTCGTAGGTAAAATCACCAGGTCTCATGGCTAAGGTCGTCTCGACGCTCGTCATCTCGGAGGCCATTCTCGCGGTCCTGCTGATGGCGAGCGTCCTGATCCAGACGCCGAAGTCGTCGGGCCTGGGCGGAACGATCGGCGGCGGCGGCGATGGTGGCGGAGGCGGGTATCGCACTCGCCGCGGCCTCGAGCGCCAGATCTACTGGACCACCTGGGTGCTCGTCGTAGCCTTCCTGGTCTGCTCGATCGTCCTCACCGCGTTGCGAGCTCGTAACCTCGGATAACCGTTTGCGCGGCGCCGCGCTGGCGGCGCTGCTCGTTTACGTGCTCGTCGGGTGCCAGCCGGTCGCGACCGTGCCGAAGCCTGCGCGCGGCGGCACGGCCGTCGAGGCGCTCGTGGGCGCCGCCGGCGTCCTGAACCCGCTGTTCGAGTCCGTCGACAGCACCCGCGACGTCGACAGCCTCATCTACCAGGGGTTGACCACGGTCGATGGGCAGCAGAACGTGGTCGGGCGGCTGGCCAGCGATTGGTCGATCTCACCTGACCACCTGACGTACACGTTCAACGTCCGCAAGGGGATCAAGTGGGCCGACGGCCAGCCGTTCACCGCCGACGACGTGCTGTTCACCTTCCACGTCATGCAGGACCTCGAGTACACGCAACCGGGCGCCGATTTCTGGCGCCAGGTGGGAGTGGGGCCCGGCGGTCAGGGGCAGGTCGTCTTCACACTGCGCGCGCCCAGCGCTTCGTTTCCGCTGGCGCTTCGCGTCGGCATCATCCCCAAGCACATCTACGCGGGCATGGCGCCGGCGCAGATCGCGGCAAGCCCGTTCAGCGGCGTGCAGGCGTTCGGCACAGGCCCATTCAAGGTGGGCGCTCTGAGTCCCCTGGCGATCACCCTCGATCGCAACCCGTACGCCGATCCTCAGCCCTACCTCGACCATCTCGTGCTCCGCACCTACCCGGCCAACGATCCACAGTCGGCGATCCGGGCGGTGGGACAGGGCGTGGCGGACCTTGTGGGAGGGCTGGAGCCGCAGGAGGTTGACGCCCTCCAGGCAATCGCGAGCAACGTTTCCGTGGTCAACGCCAGGATGTTCACCAGCTCCTTCGTGAGCTTCAACCCGAACGGTGACGGACAACAGTTCTTCTCCGACGTCCAGGTCCGGCTGGCGCTGGCGGAGGCCGTGGACCGCCAGCGCATCGTCACGGAGGTACTGGCCGGTAGGGCGGATCCGAATCCGAACCCCATCCCGGTCGGTGACTGGGCATACTCCGCCGCCGCGGAGGCGCTGCACCCGTATGACCAGCTGAAGGCCGCGCAGGCGCTGGACAAGGCGGGGTGGGTGTCGGTTCCAGGGTCGAAGCTGCGGACCAAGAACGGGGTCGCGTTCAAGGTCCAGCTGGTGGCGCCAAATTCCTACCCGAGCCAGCAGATCGCCGACGCTCTCGCGCGCCAGCTTCTCGACATCGGGGTTGAGATCGACGTCAAGCCGGTGCTGCCGTCGCAGCTGGTCCAGAACTACTTGATCGGCCGCAACTATCAGATGGCCCTCGTGTCATTCGACGTCGGTTCAGATCCCGACGAGTACTCGCTGTGGCACTCGGGCGCCGACCCGGGCAGCTTGAATTTCGCCTACTCGCGCGGCTGGGGCCTGATCGACCTCGACCTCGAGACGGGGCGCGCCACGGTGGACCCGCAGGCGCGGCTGGCGGCATACATCGATTTCCAGGTGCTGATGGCCGACGCCGCGCCGGCGATCTTCCTCTACTCCGCGCGCTACGAGTACGCCGTGTCGCAGCGCGTACACGGGGTGAGGATAAACAAGGTCGTCGAGCCTGCCGACCGCTTTCAGTACGTGACGGAGTGGTACGTCAATACAAGCGGCTGACCAAAGTCTGACCCCGGCCGTTGAGCCACCGGGGGTCAGTTTGGGGATCACAGGGTGGCAGGCCAGGACCCTCCATCTTGGCCCTTCCCGCAATCCCCGAGGGGAGCATAGGCCTGTCCGGCTGTTTAGGGATGCGATATAGCGGCACCTTAACGAACCCGGGCTTGGCCGCTGGCCGACAATTGACCTGTGGATCTCGGACTGAAGGACCGCCGCGCCCTCGTGACCGCTGCGAGCAAGGGACTCGGGCGGGCCTGCGCCGAGGCGCTGGTGGCGGAAGGGGCCGCTGTCTTCATCTCGTCGCGCGACCAGGCGTCGATCGAGGCGACGGCCACCACCATCAAGGCGGCCGGTTGGGCCGCCGCCGACGTTTCGAAGGAGCCCGAAGCCCTGGTCGCCCAGGCCCGGGCCAAGCTCGGCGGCGTCGACATCGTCGTGGTCAACGCAGGCGGGCCACCGCCGGGGACGTTCGAAAGCACACCGCTCGAGAGCTGGGACGCCGCGTTTCAGCTGACCCTGATGAGCGCCGTGCGGTTGGTCAAGGCCGCCTTGCCTGACCTGAAAACGTCCGGCCAGGGCCGGATCGTCTTCATCACCTCGGTGTCCGTGCGCCAGCCCATCCCGCACCTCGTCCTGTCGAACTCGCTCCGCGCCGCCGTGACGGGGCTTGCCAAGACGCTGTCTCGCGAGCTGGCGCCGGAGCGGATCACCGTTAACTGCCTCGCACCCGACGCCATCCTCACCGACCGTATCCGCAGCCTGGCGGCCGGAGCCGGCGGGAACATCGAGGATGAGCTCAAGCGAAGGGCGGCCGGCGCACCCATGGGGCGGTTCGGCGAACCGGAAGAATTTGGCGCCGCCTGCGCGTTCCTCTGTTCCAGGCAGGCGGGCTACATCACGGGCCAGACGCTGGGCGTCGACGGCGGCGCTCTCGCCGGCGTGCACTGAGAAGCCCGGTAGGATTCCGGAAGTGACCGCGATACGTTTCGCTGAGCGGATGTCGCGACTCGGCACCGAGGGCGCGTTCGAGGTGCTGGCCAAAGCGAGGCGCCTGGAGGCGCAGGGCAAGAAGATCGTCCACCTCGAAATCGGCGAGCCGGACTTCGCCACCCCTGACAACATCGTCGAGGCGGGCATCTCGGCGATGCAGAACGGCTACACGCACTACACGCCGGCGAGTGGGATCTTCGAGGCGCGCGAGGCGGTCGCCGGCTTCGTGTCACGGACGCTGAAGACCGAGGTCGACCCAACCGAGGTCGTCCTTGTCCCGGGCTCCAAGAACGTGCTGCTCTTCACCCTGCTCGCATGCATCGAGCCAGGCGACGAGGTGATCCTCCCCGACCCCGGCTATCCGGCGTACGCATCTCAGGTCAACTTCATCGGCGGCGTCGTGAAGCCGGTGACGCTGCGCGAGGAGACGGGGTTCCGGATGGACCTTGACGAGCTCGCTTCGCTGGTCACGCCGAAGACCCGGATGGTGATCGTCAACACGCCCCAGAACCCGACCGGTGGGGTGCTGACCGAAGAGGACGTGAAGTTCGTGTGTGAGCTCGCGCAGAAGCACGACCTGCTGGTGGTTTCTGACGAGATCTACAGCCAGCTCGTCTACGGCTTTCATCACGTGTCGCCGCTGTCCTATCCCGGCATGCGTGAGCGCACGGTGCTCATGGACGGCCTGTCGAAGTCGTACGCGATGACCGGCTGGCGGCTCGGCTATGCGGTGGCCCCGAAGGCCCTGGCGGCCAAGCTGGACCAGCTGATGATCAACTCGTCATCATGTGCCGCGGGCTTCACGCAGATGGCCGCGATCGAGGCGCTCAGCGCGCCCGAATCCGAGCACGCTGTGGCCCGCATGGTGAAGGTGTTCGAGCACCGGCGGAACCTGGTGGTGGACGGCCTCAACGAGATCCCGGGTATGAGGTGCGCCCGCCCGCAGGGTTCCTTCTATGTGTTCCCGAACATCGAGGGGACGGGCTTCGAGGAGCACGAGCTGTCAGACAGGTTGCTCGCGGAGGCTGGGGTTGCGGTGCTGCCGGGGACGGCTTTCGGGCATGCGGGAAAGGGTTTTATCCGCCTGGCCTACACGCAATCCGAAGACGAGCTGAAGCTGGGGTTGGAGCGGATCGGGGAGTTCATCGCGGCGAACCCCCAGCGCTGAACACGCCTTACGGAGCCTCAAATGCGCTTGGGTTCCGGGCCTGATTCTCATCGGCTATTGTCGTGCTGATGGATGACGGGCTTATCCGTCTGACCGAGCCTCTGGTCAGGGAGGGTGGGCGGTTGCGCCCCGCTTCCTGGGAGGAGGCGCTCGAGCGCGCCACCGCCGGGTTTGCGACGGCCAGGGATAAGGGGCCAAACGCCTTTGGCATGTTCAGCTGCTCCAAGCAGAGCAACGAGATGAACTACATCGCCCAGAAGTTCGCCCGCGTGGCGATGCACAGCAACAACATCGACAGCTGCAACCGGACTTGACACGCTCCCAGCGTCGCCGGTCTGGCGACAGTGTTCGGAGCCGGAGGGGGAACCAGCTCGTACCGCGAGGCTGAGGAAACGAATCTCGTCATCCTGTGGGGCTCGAACGCGCGCGAGACGCACCCCATCTTCTTCCATCACCTGCTGCGCGGCGTCCGCAACGGAGCGCAGCTGGTGGCGGTGGACCCGCGGCGCACCAGCTCGGCGCAGTGGGCCGACGTGTGGCTCGGCATAGACGTCGGCAGCGACATTGCGCTGGCGAACGCCATGGCGCGCGTGATCATCCACGCCGGCCTCGCCAACGCCGAGTTCATCCACCGTGCAACCACCGGATACGACGATTTCGCTCGATGTGTCGAGGCATACACGCTGGAAGTCGCCGAGCGCGAGACAGGGGTGCCCGCATCGGCGATCGAGGACGTGGCGCTCGAGTACGCCCGGGCCGACCGGGCGATGATCTGCTGGACGCTCGGCATCACCGAGCATCACAACGCCACCGACAACGTTCTCGCGCTCATCAATCTCGCGCTGCTGACCGGAAAGGTGGGCCGTTACGGCTGCGGGCTGAACCCCCTGCGCGGCCAGAACAACGTCCAGGGCGGCGGCGACATGGGGGCGATCCCCGCGCGGCTTCCCGGTTTCCAGGACCTCGAGGATCCAGCGATCCACGAAAAGTTCTCGCGGGCGTGGGGAGGCGCGCGATTCCCCGAGACGAAGGGCTACCACCTCAGCGAGATGTTCGAAGCCATGGGGCACGGCGAGCTGACGGCCGCCTACATCGTCGGCGAGAATCCCGCCCGCAGCGAAGCCGATCAGACGCGAGCCGTCCAACTGCTCGGGGGCCTCGAGCACCTTGTCGTGCAGGACATCTTCCTGACCCAGACCGCCGAGCTCGCACACGTCGTCTTGCCGGCCTCCGCAGGATGGGCTGAGTCGGACGGCACCGTCACCAACAGCGAGCGCCGCGTCCAGCGTGTGCGCCGCGCGCTGGAGCCTCCGGCCGGCGCCAGGGACGACCTCGAAATCATCTGCGAGCTCGCCCGGCGGCTCGGGTGCGATTGGGGCCATCCGACAGCCGAGCAGTCGTGGGACGAATGCCGCAGCCTCTCGCCGATGCACGCCGGCATGTCGTACGCGCGCCTGGACGAGCTCGGAGGAATCCAGTGGCCGTGTCCCGACGAGTCGCACCCGGGCACGCAGTTCCTGCACGCACGCCTCTGGAAGGACCCGGCCGAGGGCATGCTCGCTCCGTTCTCCGCCGTCGAACACGACCCGCCGGTCGATCGCCTCACGGAAGAATTTCCCATCCGGCTCACGACCGGCCGCCGTCTCGACTCGTTCAACACCGGCGTGCAGAGCAACGGGTACACCTCGCCTCTACGCAGAAAGGAGGCGCTGCTCATCTCGCCGGTCGATGGCGAGCGGCTCGGCATCCACGATGGCGAGAGGGTGCTCGCGAGCTCGCGACGCGGCTCGGTCGAGGTGCCGATCCGGTTCGATGAATCGTTGCGGCCGGGGCTCGCTTTCCTCACGCTGCATTTCCCCGACCAGGTCGCGACCAACGTCCTCACCATCGACGCGACCGATCCCAAGTCAGGCACCGCGGAGTTCAAGGCGAGCGCGATCAGGATCGACAAGCTCGCCGCGGGTACCACGGCATAGTGGACATCCGGACCACGGGGGGGCCGCCCACCGCCGAGGAGACGGCGGCCGTCGACGGCGTGCTGGGCGATCCCACCTCGCTGTGGGAAGGAGGCGAGCGGCGGCCGGCGGACGATCACATTGCGTTCGGCGGCCGAGCCGCGCGGTCTCAGCGTCCGCTTCTGCTGCCCGTGCTGCATGCGATCCAGGACAGAGTCGGCTGGGTCAGCCGCGGCGCGCTGGAGTACGCGTGCCGGAGGTTGTCGGTTCCGCCGGCCGAGGCCTATGGGGTGGTGAGCTTTTATGGGCGCTTCGCGCTCGAAGAAAGGCCCGCGCTCGCGCTCCACGTGTGTGACGACATCGCGTGCAAGTGCGCCGGCGCCGACGAACTCTGCGAGGCGCTCGAGAGATCCGAAGGGCCCGCCGGCAAGACGTGGCATCGCAGCCCGTGCCTTGGTTTGTGCGACCGAGCCCCGGCGGCGCTGGTTGAGAGCGCGGGTACGACACATCACGAGCTGCAGATCGCGCCGATCAGCCTCGGGGTCGCACAGGAGATTTTGGGCGGCGGGGTTTGGCCCACGCCCCCCACCCCGACCCGCCCCCGCTGGCGCGCGGGAGGGGGATTGCTTCGGCGCGTTGGCGCTGTCGATCCCGAGAGCATCGACAGCTATCGCGAGCATGGTGGTTTTGCGGCGCTGCGGCGTGCCCATGAGCTTGGTCCTGAGGGCGTCATCCGCGAGCTGACCGACGCCAGGCTGCTCGGCCGTGGCGGCGCGGCGTTTCCGGCTGGGCGCAAGTGGGATTCCGTTTCGAGGGCCGCAGCGCGTCCTCATTACCTCGTGTGCAATGCCGACGAATCAGAGCCAGGGACCTTCAAGGATAGGGAGCTCATGGAGCATGACCCTTTCGCAGTGGTTGAAGGAATGGCGATCGCCGCTTTCGCCACAGGATGCGAGAAGGGTTATGTATTTGTCCGTGGCGAATACCCGCTCGCGCGGCATCGGATTGAAAGCGCGATCGCGCAGGCCGGCGCCGCTGGATTTCTCGATCTCGACATCGAGGTCCGGCGCGGGGCGGGAGCGTACATCTGCGGAGAGGAGACGGCACTGTTCAACTCGATCGAGGGAAAGCGCGGTGAACCGCGCAACAAGCCGCCGTTCCCGGTGCAGGTCGGTTTGTTCGGCAAGCCGACGCTGGTCAACAACGTGGAGACGCTCGTCAACGTCCTGGACATCGTTGCCCGAGGGGGCGCCGCGTTTGCGGCGACCGGCACGCCTGAGTCGACCGGCACACGCCTCTTCTGCCTGTCCGGTCACGTCCGCGAGCCGGGTCTCTACGAGGTCCCGATGGGCACCACCCTGCGAGCGCTGATCGACGTCGCAGGTGGCCTGCACGCCGGACGGACTCTGCAGGCGGTGCTGCTCGGCGGCGCGGCGGGCTCGTTCGTGACCGGCGCTCAGCTCGACGTGCCCCTGAGCTTCGAAGGCACACGTGCGATAGGGGCCACGCTGGGGTCCGGCGCCGTCATCGTCCTCGACGACACGGCCGATCTCAAGCAGATCCTGCTGCGCATCGCGCGGTTCTTCCGCGACGAGTCGTGCGGCCAATGCGTACCGTGCCGGGTGGGCACCGTGCGGCAGGAAGAGGTCCTTCACCGCCTGCTTGCCGACCGCAAGGATTCGGACCTCGCCCTGCTCAGCGACATCGCGCAGGCGATGCGCGACGCGTCGATCTGCGGCCTCGGCCAGACGGCCGCGAACGCGATCGCCTCCGGACTCACCCAGCTGCCGGTCCTGAATGGCTGAGACAGTGTTCGTCGGGCTGCCCAGTCGGCTCGTGAAGGTGACCGTCGACGGCCGCGAGATGGACGTGCTCGAAGGTTCGACCATCCTCGACGCCTGCCGGCGGGTTGGCATCGATACACCGACGCTGTGCCAGCTCGAGACTCTCACGCCCGTCAACGTGTGCCGCGCCTGCGTCGTGGAGCTGGAGGGCTCGCGCGTATTGGTGCCGGCGTGCTCGCGAAAGGTCGAGGCCGGCATGAAGATCCAGACGGATTCCGAAAGGGTCCGGCACAGCCGGCGCCTGGTGCTCGAGCTCCTCGCGTCCTCGGTCGACATGTCGCTCTGCTCGCCGCAGGTGCACGGGTGGATGCAGCGCTACGGCGCGACGCCCGAGCGTTTTGGGGCCAAGGCCGCCACTGTCGCTCAGCCGGTGAAGATAGACAACGACCTCTATGTGCGCGATTACTCGCGCTGCATCCTCTGCTACAAGTGCGTCGAGGCCTGCGGCGAAGACGCGCAGAACACATTCGCCATCGGCGTGGCCGGCCGCGGGTTCGACGCCCACATCTCCACCGAGTTCACCACGCCGCTGCCCGACTCGGCCTGCGTCTACTGCGGCAACTGCATCGGCGTCTGCCCAACGGGAGCGTTGATGTTCAAGAGCGAGTACGACATGCGCCAGGCAGGAACGTGGGACGAGTCAAAGCAGACCATGACCGAAACGGTGTGTCCTTACTGCGGAGTCGGCTGCATGCTCGAGCTTCATGTGCAGGACAACTCGATCGTAAAAGTGACCTCGCCGCTCGACCACAGCGTCACCTCCGGTCACCTGTGCGTGAAAGGGCGCTTCGGCTTCCAGTTCGTACAGCGCAGGAAATAGGAAAGGCCGGGCGCGGTGCCCGGCCTTTCACGGAAGGGTTGGGTTGCCTTGTTAGTGGTCGCCTTCCGACGAGAACGTCTTGGTGCTGGTTATCTTGCTGTCGCCATCGCTGTGGTGGGTTTCGGTCTGAGCGCCGGCGCACTTGACCTCGGCCACGTCCTCAGTCTTGTCGGCGGCCTGCTCGGCGGAGTCTTCCGAGGCGCTCTCGGTTCCATTGGTCTTCTCAGCCGAGTCCTCTGCTATGTCGGCGGCCTTCTCGCTCGTATCTTCCGCCTGGTCGGCGGCGACGCATGGTTTGGCGGCCGCTTCAGCGGCCTCTTCCGCCTGCTCGGCGGCGAGTTTGGCGGCCAGCGCGGCCTTCTCGGCGGCAATCTTGGCGGCCAGGTCGGCCGCCTCGATGGCGTCCTGTGCCTGCTCGTTGCTGATCGCGTTCGGAGCCGCATCCTCGAACGAGACCAGGCTTGCGCCCGTCGCCGCGTTCACGATGGTGCCTACCATCGAACGGCCGGAGGTGGACGGGGTTCCGTGGGCGAATGCCACGGTGATCGCCATGATCGCGGCTACCGCGGCCGCTG
>DATBZR010000058.1:0-5063 GCA_036513095.1 Candidatus Dormiibacterota bacterium
ACCCAGATGCTCGAGTCCTCGTTGTGCATCGGCTGATGTCCACCTTCCAGGTCGATGATCGACAGCCGGCGCACGCCCAACGCAACGCCGTCGAGCTGCACGGTCCCCTCGTCATCAGGTCCGCGGTGAACCATCGCGGAACACATCCGGTGGACGAGCTCGCGACCGGCGACAGGATCGCCCCCGGCGACTCCGCAGATTCCGCACATCAGCGAACGCGGCGGACCGTCGGCCTCCCGTCTGCTCCCTCTCCCCCTCCGGGAGAAGGTCGGTGTGGGCGGTCTGCTCCCTCTCCCCCTCGTGGAGAGGGTCGGGGTGAGGGGCTTAAGCTCCCATCCCGGTGTCCGCGCGGAGCCCGTTCGATGATCTCCCGCACCACGTACGTCGTCTTCGCCTGCGACTCGTGATAGGTGCGGATCGAGAGCTCGGCCAGCAGTCCCATCAGGATGAACTGGACGCCGACGATGGCCAGGAAGACCGACAGGAGCAGCAGCGGGTTGTCGTGCGCGTACGGGTAAGGCGGCACGAGCCTCTGGATGATGACGATCGCGGCAAAGAGGAGAGCGATCGCCCACAATCCGAAGGCGGCGAAGCCGAAGAAGTAGATCGGCTTGGTGGAATAGCTGCCGAGCAGCTTCACGGTCATGAGATCGAGCAGCACGCGCGAGGTTCGCGCTAGCGAATACTTCGACTGGCCGAACTCTCGCGGTCGGTGGTTGACGGGCAGCTCGGTGATCCGCGCCCCGACCCATGACGCATAGACCGGGATGAACCGGTGCATCTCGCCGTACAGCTTCACGTCCTGGATGACCTCTCGCTGATAGGCCTTGAGCGTGCAGCCGAAGTCATGGAGCGCAATCCCCGTGGTGCGAGCGATGATCCAGTTGGCGATCCTCGACGGCAGCACCCTCATCGCATCGTCCTGCCGATCCTTGCGCCAGCCACTGACCACGTCATTTCCCTCGTCGATCTTCTCGAGCAGGCGCGGGATGTCGTGCGGGTCGTTCTGCAGGTCGCCATCCATGAAAACCAGGATCTCGCCGCGGCTGTTATCGATCCCCGCCTGCACCGCCGCGGTCTGGCCGAAGTTGCGGCGAAAGCTGACCACCCGCACATGCGGGTCGCGCGAGGCGAACTGGCCGAGCCGTTCCGTGCTGCCGTCGCGGCTGCCGTCGTCGATGTAAAGGACCTCGTAGGACATGTCGATCGCCTCGAGCACGCCGATCAGCTCTTCGTGCAGCGGCGCGACGCTCTCGACCTCGTTGTAAACGAGCACGATCACCGAAAGTCGTGGCGCCACAGTGGCGGCGTGCCGAGTCCGCGTGGCCATCCAGGGATTGTAGGGCGCACCCACAGGGCTCCTAATCCATCAACTAATCTCAAAACGAGATGACCGTCGGCGCGATCACCACCAGCGGGCAGGAGCGGACCGGCGCCCGACCTATTGCCTGGTGGGTCTTCCCCACCGTGCCCCTGATGGCGGCGGCGATCGCTTTCGGCTGGACGCTCCACCTCATGCTGCTGCGCCTCTACGGCATGACCGGTCCGTCGTGGGACCTCGGGTACGACCAGCAGGTCGTCTGGAACATCTCGGTCGGGCAGGGCTTCTATTCGAGCTACGCGCGCGCCAACTTCCTCGGAATCCATTTCGAGCTGATCCTGGTGGTGCTCGCCGCGGTCGAAAAGCTTTGGGCGAACCCGGTGGTCCTGTTGATCTTCTCCTCGGCTGGGCTGGCCGCCACCGCACCGGCCGCCTACCTGTTCTTCCGGGCCCTCTTGCCTGACGATCGATCGGCATCACCCTGGCTCGCGATCGCGCTGTCGGCCCCGGTTCCGTTCTGGGCGGCGATCCAGGAGGCCACGCGCGATTTCTTCCACCCCGAGAACATGGCTCTGGCGCTCGCCCTTCTCGCCGGGTGGGCCGGGCTCCGCGGCCATCGGGTCGGCATGTGGGTTCTGTGCCTGCTCGTCCTCTCCTGCAAGGAGGACCAGGTCTACACGATCGGCGTCCTCGCGCTGCTGATGAGGTCCTATGGAGCTCCCGCCATCCGCAAGCACTGGCGGTTCATCGTCTACCTCGCGGGAGGTTGGTTCTTCATCGGCACCGGAATCATCCAGCAGCACCTGCGCGACTTCGGTTACACGGACTTCGTCTACTACCGCTGGTTGGTCGGGCTCAACCCCGCGATCCACGTCTCGCTCGAAGCCGTCATCGCAGCCCTCACCAGGCCGGCCGCGCTGCTCGCGGTGGCAGTGGTCATCGCAGGCATGTTCGCGCTTCCGGTGCTTGCGTGGCGCTGGCTCCTTCTCGTCATCCCGCCCTACCTCGCCAACGTGCTCAGCGAGCACGACCCGCAGAACGTGCTGAGGCTGCACTACGTGCTCCTGCTCCTGTTCCCGCTGCTCGTCGCCGGAGGCGTCGGCGCCCGCAAGTTTCTGGCGATGCGGTCGGTCCGACCGGCCACAGCCCTGCTCGCCGCCGTGCCGGCCCTGCTTCTGGGATGGGGAACCGGGCATCTTCCGCCCGCGCTTGACAGCAGCTACTACCTGTTTTCACGCCCCAACGCCGTGGCCGAGCTGCAGAACGCGACCTCGATGATCCCCGCGAACGCACCGGTGAACGCCGACGACGCCCTCGCCGTGTGGCTTGCCAACCGCCACACCATCAACGACTTCCCGGACATGCTCGACGGCAGCTGTTACGTGGTGATCGACCGTCAGGCATACCTCGACGGGCCCACGCACCCTGACCTGCGCCGGGCCGCGATCGCCGCGCTCCCGACCAGCGGCCGCTCCCTGCTCTACGACGACGGCCGCTTCCAGGTCTGGAGCCCGGTAGGGGACTGATCGACCCCTTTTCGTACTCTTAAGGGTCCTATGGCTGTCGCGGTGTCGACCCGAGAGCGTCTCGATCGGCTGTTCAAGCAGCGGATCGTGATCTTCGACGGGTCCATGGGTGTGATGCTCCAGCACAAAGGCCTCACCGACGAGGACTTCCGCGGCGAGCGTTTCCGCAATCACCCGAAGCCGCTCCGGAACAACAGCGACGTCCTCTGCCTGACCCAGCCGGCCCTCGTGACCCAGGTCCACCGCGAGTACCTGGAGGCGGGCGCGGACATCATCACCACCAACACGTTCACCGCGACGCGGGTCTCGCAGAACGACTACGGCCTGGGCGACGTCGCCTACGAGATGAACCTCGCGGGCGCGCGGCTGGCGCGCAAAGCGGCCGACGATTTCGAGAACCGGTTCGTCGCAGGCTCGCTGGGCCCGACCAACGTCACCCTCTCGCTTTCGCCCAGGGTCGACGACCCGTCGTATCGAGACGTCACGTTCGATGAGCTGAAGGAGGGGTACGCGGAGGCGACACGCGCGCTTCGCGAGGGCGGCGTCGACTTCCTCCTCATCGAGACCGTCTTCGACACGCTCAACAGCAAGGCCGCGATCGCGGCGGTGAAAGAGGTCGCCCCGGAGCTGCCCCTGTTCGTATCGATGACGGTGGTCGATCGCAGCGGCCGCAACCTTTCGGGCCAGACCGTCGAGGCGTTCTGGACGTCGGTCGAGCACGCCCAACCGTTCGCCGCGGGCATCAACTGCTCGCTCGGCGCCACCGAGATGCGGCCGTACATCGCGGCCATGTCGCGCGTCGCGCCCGTCTACGTCTTCTGCTACCCGAACGCCGGGTTGCCCAACGCGTTCGGCGGTTACGACGAGCAGCCACCGACGACCAGCCGCCTGCTCAAGGAGTTCGCGGAGGCGGGCTACCTGAACGCCGCGGGTGGGTGCTGCGGCACAGGACCCGAACACATCCGGCAGATTCGCGAGGCGGTCGAGCACGTCCAGACGCGCGAAGTTCCCGAGCGCGTCAAACGGACCAGCTTCAGCGGCCTCGAGCCGTTCGAGATCGGTCCGGACTCTGGCTTCGTGGTCGTCGGGGAGCGCACCAACGTCACCGGGTCGATCCGCTTCCGCCGCCTCATCGAGGGCGGCGACTTCACGGGCGCAGTGCAGGTCGCGTTGGAGCAGGTGCGCGGTGGCGCCAACCTGCTGGACGTGAACATGGATGCGGATCTCCTGGACTCCGAGGCGGCGATGGTCCGGTTCCTCAACCTCATCGCGACCGAGCCCGAGATTGCTCGCATTCCGATCATGGTCGACAGCTCAAAGTGGACGGTGCTCGAGGCCGGCCTGAAATGCGTGCAGGGCAAGGGAGTCTGCAACTCGATCAGCCTGAAGGGAGGCGAAGAGTCGTTTCTCCAGCAGGCCCGCCTGGTGCGGGAATACGGGGCGGCCGCCGTCGTGATGGCTTTCGACGAGACAGGCCAGGCGGACACGTTCGAGCGCAAGGTCGAGATCTGCAGCCGGGCCTACAAGCTGCTCACGGAAAAGGCCGGCTTCGAGCCGGAGGACATCATCTTCGACCCCAACATCCTGCCGATCGCAACTGGAATCGAAGAGCACTCCGCTTACGCGAAGAATTTCATCGAGGCAACCCGCGAGATCAAAAAGCGCTTCCCTCGCGTACATGTTTCAGGCGGCGTCTCGAACCTGTCCTTCTCCTTCCGCGGCAACGACCGCGTGCGCGAGGCGATCCACTCCGCGTTCCTCTATCACGCGATCCGCGCCGGCCTCGACATGGGCATCGTCAACGCGGGGCAGCTGGTCGTCTACGAGGACATCCCGAAAGACCTCCTTGCACTGGTCGAGGACATCATCTTCGACCGCCGGCCCGACGCGACCGAACGGCTCGTGGAGTTCGCGAAGTCCGTCACCGGCTCCGGGACCAAGCGCGAGAAGGACCTCACATGGCGCGAAGGCTCGATCGAGGAGCGGCTCGCCCATGCCGTGCTGCACGGCGAGGTCGAGTTCATCGAGGCGGACGCCGAGGAGGCGCGCGTCAAGTACCAGAGGGGGCTGCTCGTCATCGAAGGCCCGCTGATGGACGGCATGAAGGTGGTCGGCGACCTGTTCGGCGCCGGCAAGATGTTCCTGCCACAGGTCGTCAAGAGCGCCCGCGCGATGAAGCGCGCGGTGGCCTACCTGGAACCCTTCATGCAGGCGGA
>DATBZR010000059.1:0-3286 GCA_036513095.1 Candidatus Dormiibacterota bacterium
GGCCTGGCGCGAATGAAGGACGATCACGCCGGCTCAGTAAGCCGGCCGTTTTTTGACAGGTTCGGGTCGGTGCATGCGGCAAGGTTGAAACAGCAGGGCCGTCGCTTCCCGCTTTTCGTTTTCGAGATGCTCACTTCGACCCGTCGTTTGCGCGTATCAGGGTTTTGGGTTGCATTGACCCAGCGAACCCACTCCCAGCGCGCCATCGGCGTGATGCCTTTCCATAGGTCGTGGATCTTCTGAGGGGCACCTGCCAGAGCTGTCTCAAGATCCTGTGGCACGTTCGGCTCCGGCCAGTCTTTGAGTGCCTCGATTTCGAGCGTCGCGGTGTCACCCGTGCTTAGAGCAGCGGCATGTTGCAGCTTTCCGTCAATCCTCATCCAGTGGCCAAAATAGCCGTCTGGTTCCAACACCGCCCGGAACCCATGGCCATTGATCGTTCCTTGTACTGCCACCTGCCCGCGCGACGGCAGTTTCCCGCTCGCCTTCTCAGGCAAGCGCAAGATGGTCGATTTGTCGATCGCGTACACCGTGGCGTCAAAACGAATTGTTGGCATCCCTGCGCGCTGACTCATAACGGCACACTCAGTCCGGGCTGGCCATCTGAGCTTCCGTTGGCGCTGGTCACAATCGGACCTGGATGCGCTCTGCGCGTTCTGTTATCGGCGCAAGCAGCTCGCGGCGGATTCGGTTGTGTTCCTCGTCTGAGTCGTAGCGTCGGTACGCTTCCTCATCCTCGAGGTCGCAAACGACGAGGACGTCGCAATTGCCGGGGCGCAACGAGGCGTCTCGATGCACGATCAGACCAGACATCCCTATGACCCTAAGGCGTCGCATAGCCTCGATTAGCACATCCACCTGGTCCGGCCGAACATCGGACCGCAATTTGAGTATCGCGAAGTTCCTGATCATGCTGACCTCACGTTCGATGGGGATTCCACCATTCAAGGCTATCAGCGTCTCGGCAACTGTCTGACCACCGCAACGGTTTGATAAACCGTTGCGGACGGTGACGATACGCACCCATCATCAGCAGCTTGCTGCCCGACCGCCGGGGGCTGAACTCATGGCCGTGGGCCGATCAGCACGACCAGGATGCCCTCATGACGCCTGTAGACTCGGTCGGACTAAATCAGCGCAAATGGTGGATAGGGGTATCGAGGCAATCGCCTCCGATCGAATACACGGGGCTGGATACCTCGCGCGTAAGGCGCTGGGCATCTTGGCCCTAGCCTCTCCGGCCAAACGACCGGAGGTCGGGCGGCGGTTGGCCGGGCTTCGGCCCGAGATGCCGGCGATCGCCGCGGCGGTCCGCGAGGCAATGGCGGCCGGCGACGTGCGCGCGGTGATCCGCCGCGCCGACGCCGAACGGCGTCGTGTAGCGCGTTCGGCAATGCGAGCACTCCGGCGGCGCCGGGTGGCGACCATCTCCAACAGTTCCCTCGTCGCCCGCGCGCTGGTATACGCCAGCCCCATCCGCGTTCAGGTCGTCGTCCGCGGTCCGACGGACGAGGGCCATGTGCTTGTTGCCGACTTGCGAGCCGCCGGTCTGAGCGCAGATGCAGTCTCTTTCGCTGACCTTGATGCGGACATAGCAGTCGTTGGTTGCGATGCGGTCTTCGACGATGGCACCTTTGTCAACCGGCGGGGCACCAAGCTGCTGGTCGAACGGCTCCCGACTTTAGTGCTCGTGGACCGCTGGAAGCGAATCGGCGGACCGCCACCCCACAGCTGGCCCATGCCAGAGCTCTTTGAGCTGGTGCCTGGCGACAGGGTGCGCGCACCAGCGTGACGTTCGGAAGGGGATGCCGCCCTCGGGCGACGTCGGCCCGGACGGCCCCAGCGACCCGGGCACATGCTCGAATTGAGCTGATGTTCAACACCTCACATTTCCCATAGACCCCGTCCCCGTCAAACGACACGGGCCAGACCAATCCGTTCGCACGGCGACGCGGCATGGGGACCAGGAACAACCTTAGGTAAGCATGAGCAACGGGCTGCAGAATGGACCCATTGCCGAACCCGCTCTCCAGGGTGCCACCTCGAAGCGTTTGGTAATCGTCGCTATGCTGCCGCCGGCCGGCGCGGCGGCAACGCCGACAGCCAAGCTCAACTCGCTCCCTCGTTTGACACCCGAGCTCTCATGGAACGGATAGTGGTCCTCGGGGGGACCGGCTTCATCGGCCGCAGGCTGCTTCCCGCTTTGTTCCGGACCGACCGGGTCGTCCGGGTGGCCTCGCGCAGCCCCGGTGCGCCGGCCGGTGTCGGCGTCGAGCACGTCCGCTGCGACCTCGAGAGCGGGGAGGGTGTCGACCGGGCGCTGGAGGGCGCGGACCTGGCCTACTTCCTCGTTCACGGTATGGCCCAGGGACGGGGGTTCGCCGCTCGGGAGAAGATCGCGACCGAGAATTTCATTCGTGCCGCCCGCCGGCAGGGCGTCGCGCGCGTCATCTATCTAGGGGGGCTCTACCCGAGTGGTGGTCTCTCAGCCCACCTGGAGAGCAGGCGCGACGTCGGATTGATGCTCATCGAGGGGACGGGCGCGCTTGCCGTCCGGGCAGGGGTTGTCGTGGGCTCGGGGGGGGCGTCGTTCGACATCCTCTATGGGCTATGCCAGCGCCTTCCTCTGATGATTGCGCCGCGCTGGCTGGCCAGCCTGTGCCAGCCGGTCTCCATTGCGGACACCGTCCGCTGCCTGGCCGGTGCGGCGGGGATCCCGGGCGGGCGCGAAGTGGATCTCGTTGGCCCAGACGTTCTGACCTACCGCGCCATGCTCGAGATCACGGGTTTCGAGTTGCGCGGGCGCAAGCCGGTCATGTTCCCGGTCCCATTCCTCTCCCCAGAGCTGTCCGCGCACTGGCTGCGGCTCGTCACCAAGGTCGACATGAACGTGGCCCGCTCCCTCGTCGCCAGCCTTCGCCACGACCTGGTCGCCGAGCGCCCTCTGCTCAGTGCCGAGCTGGGGTTGACGCCGACCGGTTTCCAAGAATCGGTCCGCACCGCACTAGCGGAACGCCGCCGGGTGCTCGTGCCCAGGATGCGAGCAGCCTGAGCTCTTCCTCGCGCTAGGGTCTACGACCTGTAGTCGCAGACGACGGCGATCCGCCCTTACTTGGGGCGCAGAGTGCCGGCGAACACCTGCCACGCCAGAGCGGACTTCGCAACCAGGCTAAGGACCATGTAGACGCGCTCACCGTACAGAACATTCTTCCATCGGCCGATGCGGCGGTACTGAAACACCATGTTCAGAGCGAAGACGTTGAAGAAAACGAAGAGCGATGCGTAA
>DATBZR010000060.1:0-71550 GCA_036513095.1 Candidatus Dormiibacterota bacterium
CCTCCCTGCGCCCATCGACCAGTGCGCCCTGCGCGCGCCCGGCTGCACGTCGAGGCAGGAAGGATCAGAGGTCCTTCACTCTTATGCCTCTGTAGGAGATTAAGCGGGCGCAACGCCCGCACCTACGGTCTAGGGCAGAACGTGAATTATAAAGAAATGAGAGGGAACCCGGATGGTTCCCGGCTTGGTTGAACTGGGCCGACCGTGCCGCGCTGTGCAAATACGACGAGTCCGGAAACCGACACGCCGATCAGGTCGGCTGTGATTTCTCCCAGTCCTCCCGCAGCACTTCGGTGATCACCTCGTCAACCCACCGGCCGTCGACGAATCGCTCGGCAATGTGGTGACCCACCTCGCGGTATCCCGCGGCCGCCTGAGCCCGGGCGCTGGCCTCATTCCCCTCCAGGTAGGCCGATTTCAACTTGCGCAGTGGCAGCTGAATGAAGGCGTAGCGGGCGCGCAGCTGCATCAGCTCGCGGCCGAGGCCCTTACCCCAGGCCGACTTGTCGCCGATGACCGTTCCCGTGGTGCCGAAGCCATTTTTCCAGTCGATGGCGTGGATTGCCGTCGCGCCCACCGCGCGGCCTTTGAACTCGACGACCCAGACCACGTCGTCGGGACTCCTGGCCATCCTGTCGAGCCACTCCTTCTCAGCTTCGATCCCCGGCGGGTTTCTCAGCAGGAGGAATCGCGTGACCTCCATGTCCTCGAACCAGGTGATCATCACCGCAGCGTCGTCGGGCTGCGGCGGCCTGAGCCGAACGAGCTTGCCTTCGATGACGGGCCCATACACGGGCCAAAGGCTAGCTGCTGGTGTGAAGCTTTGCCGCCTCTTTGACGTCGATGGGGATTGACGGACCCTGCGTGGCGGCCAGGAAGAAGGTGCGGAGGTACTGCCCCTTCGATGTCGTCGGCTTGTTGCGGATCACCGCATCCACGAGGGCGGTGAGGTTCTGGTGCAGCTGCTGCCCTTCGAACGAGACCTTGCCGATCGGGGCGTGGATGATCCCGAACTTGTCCGTCCGGAACTCGACCTTGCCGCCCTTGACCTCCCGAACCGCGCGCGCGACGTCGAAGGTGACGGTGCCGGACTTCGGGTTCGGCATGAGTCCGCGCGGCCCCAGGATCTTGCCCAGCGGTCCGACCTTGGACATGATGTCGGGGGTCGCGATGGCGGCGTCGAAATCGGTCCAGCCCTCGGAGACCTTCTTGACGAGGTCGTCGCCGCCGACGAAGTCGGCGCCGGCCTCCTGGGCCTCCTTGGCCTTGTCGGCGGTGGCGAAAACGAGCACGCGCACCTTCTTGCCGGTCCCGTTGGGGAGCACCACCGACCCGCGGACCATCTGCTCGGCGTGCCGGGGGTCGACCCCGAGCCGGATGTGGGCCTCGACTGTCGCGTCGAACTTGGAGATGGAGGTCTCCTTGACCATGGCGCACGCGGCCTCGGGTTCAAGGCCGCCGTTGCCGTTGCCCGCGAGGGCGGCCTCGACCTTCTTGGCCGCCTCGATGTACTTCTTCCCGCGCTTCTTCGGCATTACGTGAGCCCTCCGGCACAGTCGACGGGAGGTCTCACGTTACTCCAGCACCTCGAGACCCATCGAGCGCGCCGTCCCCTCGATCATCTTCATCGCCGCCTCGGCGTCGTACGCGTTGAGATCCTTTCCCTTCGTCTCGACGATGGTTCGGAGCTGCTGTCTGGTGACCCGGCCGACCTTCTCCCGGTTCGGCTTGGCGGATCCCTTCTCGATGCCCGCGGCACGCTTCAGCAGGTTGACTGCTGGTGGCGTCTTGAGGACGAACGTGAAACTGCGATCCTCGAAGATCGTGATCTCGGCGGGCACGACATCGCCGGCCTGCTGAGCGGTGCGCTCGTTGTAGGCCTTCGTGAATTCCATGATGTTGATGCCATGGGGACCCAGCGCGGTGCCGACCGGCGGGGCAGGCGTCGCCTTCCCGGCCTGCAGCTCGAGCTTCAGGACCGCGCGAATCTTCTTCTTGCTCATCGGAGTGGGACCTTCTCTTCCTTATCTATGCCATCTGTGCCCGGGCGGCTCAGTGAACCTTCTCGACCTGCAGCAGGTCGAGCTCGACCGGGGTCTCTCGCCCGAACATGTTGACGAGCACCTTGAGCTTGCCCTTCTCGGGGTTGATCTCGTCCACCTTGCCGTGGAAGTCCGTGAACGGTCCGTCGACCACGCGCACCGACTCGCCAACCTGGAACTCCACGCGGATCTTGGGCGCTTCCTGCTTCATCTGCTTCTGAATCGCCCGCACCTCTTTTTCCTGGAGCGGGACCGGGCTGTTCGCGGATCCGACGAAGCTCGTCACGCCCGGCGTGTTGCGAACCACGAACCACGACTCGTTCGACATGACCATCCGGACGAGGATGTAGCCGGGGAAGATCCGCTTCTGAACGTGGCGGCGCTTCCCGTCCTTGATCTCGATCTCGTCTTCCATAGGGACGAGGACCTGGAGGATCTTGTCCTGCATGTCCATGGACTCGATCCTCTTCTCGAGGTTCTTCTTGACCTTCTCTTCGTGGCCCGAGTAGGCGTGGACCACATACCACTGCGCTTCCTGCTCGGTCGCCGCGCTCTTCTCGACAGCCATCAGTGCGCTCCGTTGTAGATCACGCGCTTGGCGAACTCGCCCAACAGATAGTCCGTGCCGCCGATGAACCCCCCGAGCAACGCCACCGTGAAGAGCACAATGAGGGTGTAGCGGTAGAGCTCTGGCCAGGTCGGCCACACGACCTTGCGGAGCTCCTCGAAGACCTCACGCAGGAACCGCCCCGGCGCAAACTCCGACGAAGGCCGCTCTGCTCGCTTGTCAGCTGTGACTGCCATGTTCTTACTTGGTTTCCTTGTGGTCGGTGTGCTTGTGGCACCACTTGCAGTATTTGCTCAGCTCGATCCGGTCAGGATCGTTCTTCTTGTTCTTCACGGTGGTGTAGTTGCGCCGCTTACACACGCCGCAAGCCAGGGTGATGATGTCTTCCATAGTTGACTCTTTTGGTGGGGGCTGAAAAGAAAAAAGCCTAGGTTACCTAGGCGCTGTCAATAGTAGCAGCCTCGCCACTCATGGGAGCAGGATGCGGGTCAAGCTATCGTGCAGCCACGCCGTGTAGCGCTGCGCCGGCCAACCCCGGACGGCGCGCAGCAGACCGTGCACCTCAGGGCTCGTCAACGTCCACAAGATCGTGGCAGCGTCCTCTTCGGTGAGCCCGTCCCGCAGCGGACCGTTGGCCGCCACCCACGATACGAATTCACGCATGCTCTGGTACCTGCTCTCCTGAATCCTGACCCTTAGGGCAGCCACGTCGGCGTCCACCGCGGCAGCCCCTCGAATGATGTCGTCGACCGGCCGCACTCTCTCGATGATCTCGGTGACGTCGCGGGCGAAGGTGGAGAGCTGGCTCTGCTGGTCTCGCTCCGCGCGAACGGCCTGCGGCCCAGGCCGGTCCAGCAGGTCGATGGTCGCGTCATCTCCACCGACCCGGACATCCAGGAGCGACTTCAGGACCTCGCGCTTGCTCCCAAAAGTGGCATAGACGGTGTCGACCGCCACTCCGGCGGCCGCGGCGATGGCCTCGACCGTGCTCGTTGGGTAGCCGCGGGCGGCAAACAGCTCCTGCGCCGCATCCAGGATCCGCATGCGGGTCTGGCCTGCCTGCTGCTTGCGGAGCGCCGAGTCGTAAACACGCTTGGGCTTGACTCTGGCCACCGTTTCATCCTACTATGCCGGTAGTCATCCTAGTATGCCTCGGATGAATTGAAGAAGGAGCGGCAGCGCATGACGGTTTCGAACGAGAAGGAGCGGCAGCGCATGACGGTTTCGAACGAGGCGGTCTACAGGCGGCTGATCGAAGAAGGTTTCAACCAGGGCAACCTTGCGGTTGTCGACGAGCTCGTATCGCAAGGCTCTCATGAGCACCAGCGCGGCGCGCGGGACGGGGTTGAGGGAACGAAGGACACGATCAAGTACCTGCGCTCGGCGTTTCCCGACTTCAAGATCACGATCGATGAGGTCGTGGTGTCGGGCGACAAGGTCTGGGCCCGGCAACGAGGCGGCGGCACAAACCTGGGCAGCTTCGCCGGCCATCCCCCGACCGGGATCAAGGCATTCACGGACGTGATCGATCTCGTCCGGATCGAAGACGGGAAGATCGTCGAACACTGGGGCGTGCCCGACCAGCTCGGCATGATGCTGCAGCTGGGCCTCATCCCTCAGCCGGTCAGGGCGTAACCGGCTCCCCCTCTCCCGCGCCAGCGGGAGCGATCAATAAGTCCCATCCTTATCGCCGCTCTGCGCGCAGGGTCGGGGAGGGGGCGAATCGCAGCACTACCCATATGATTCGAATCGATGTCGACGCAAACCATCGCCGTGCTGCACGGCGACCAGACCGGGGAGGAGCTCCTCCTCGAGGCGCTGCGCCTGCTCGAGCCGGGCGTGCTCGGGCTCGAGATCGATAAGCGCGACTTCGACCTCTCTCTGGACGAGCGCCGGAAGACGCGCAACGAGGTGGTGCTCGAGGCCGCCGAAGCGCTGCGCGAGCTCGGATTCGGGATCAAGGCAGCCACCGTCACCCCCGAAGGAAGCGGCGACGTGGGCAGCCCGAACGCCATCCTGCGCAAGGAGATCGACGGCCGGGTGATCGTGCGGACGGGCCGCCGGCTCCCGGGCGTCCGTCCGCTGGCCGGGGTTCACGCCCCCATCTCGGTGATCCGGATGGCGGTGGACGACGCGTACGGCGCCAAGGAGTGGCGAGAGGGCCACGAGCTGGACGAGTGGGCCTACCGCACCGAGAAGATCAGCCGGCGGACCTGCCGCATCGTCGCCGAGTACGCCTTCAATCACGCCAAGCGCATCGAGGCGAAGGTGTTCGGTGGACCCAAGTTCACCGTGAGCCCCGTGTACGAGGGGATGTTCAAGGAGGAGCTGGACGCGGCGGCCAAGCGCCACCCGGAGGTGCGGTACGACCCGCAGCTGATCGACGCGACCTATGCGCTGCTGGTCGCCACGACGGGAGAGTCGCTCGTGATCCCTGCGCTCAACCGCGACGGCGACACCCTGTCGGACCTCGTGATGCAGATGTTCGGCACCATCGCCGGAGCGGAGTCGACGCTGCTCGCGTTCGACGACCAGGGGACGGTCACGGTCGCGATGACCGAGGCGCCCCACGGCACGGCGCCGTCGCTGCAAGGCAAGAACGTCGCGAACCCCATGGCCATGATCCTTGCGGTGGCTTCGCTGCTCGGCTATATGAAGGACGACCGGGCTCGCAACGCGTCCCGCACGATCTACGAGGCAGCCCTGGAGGCCGTTTCCGACGGGGTACGCACCGCCGACCTGGGCGGCGACGCCACCACCACAGACTTCACCGACGAAGTGATCCGAAGAGTCCGCACCAAGGTGGATGTATGGAGCGCCCTGGCTGACGTAGAGAGATGAATTTCCCCTCCCCCGCAAGGGGCAATCAGATAGTCCCATCCTCATCGCCGCTATGCGCGTAGGGTGGCTCTGCCCGAAGGGCACGGCCGGATGGGGAGAGTTGGATTGGCGATCAGATACCTGGCTCTGGGTGACTCGTACACCATCGGCACCGGCGCATCCTCCCCGGCCCACAGCTGGCCTTCGATCATCACAAGACGCCTGACTGAGCAGACTGGCCAGGAGGTCGAGCTGACCAATCCGGCCGTGAACGGGTTCACGACCCTGGACCTGATCGCCCACGAGCTTCAGCCCGTCGTTGCGCTCAAGCCCGACCTGGTCACGATCCTCATCGGCGTCAACGACCTGGTCCGCGAACGCACGCCCGCCGACTACCGCACCTCGCTGGCGAGGATCTACGACGAGGTCGCCAAATCAAAAGCGCCCGAAGGCCGGGTCTTCGCAGTCTCGATCCCGAACTGGTCGGTCGTGCCCGCCGCCCGCGAGTACGGCGACCCGGAGCAGATCCGCCACCTGACCGACGCCTTCAACGACGAGGCCCGCGAGGAGGCGATGTCGCGAGGTTTCGGATGGATCGACATCACCGCCGCGAGCATCTCGGGGCTGGGCTCGCCAGGCTGGATCTCGGCGGACGGCCTGCACCCCGGCGACAGGCAGTACGCGGCGTGGGCGGAGGTGATCTGGTACTCGGTCCGAGAAGGTTCGGGCGGTTAGACCGTGATCCTCTTGAACGATTCGGCGTAGCGGAAGCCGCCCTTCTTCCCCACCTCTCGGTGCCGCTTGCGCATGTACTTCTCGAAATCCCACTCTTGGCCCGGCTTCGCGACCTGGCTCTTGTGCTTGCGAAGCGCGGCGATCTTCAGGTCGAGCGTTGACGTGATGTCGACCAGGTGGTCGCCCGAGGTCCAGAAAGGAATCCAGACCTCCTTCACCTCGTGAGGCTGCAGCCCCTCTTTCAGAAGGCTCCGGAACGCACGGGGATTTCGCGAGTCGGGATAGACGGCGGCCATCGTCGCCTCACCGACTGCCAGGTGGTCTGGGTGCGACCCGCCCATCGGCGCGTCGAGCACGCGGCCGGGCAGGTGGGTGATCACGAGCTCGGGCTTGTACTTCCGGATCATCCGCACGATGTCGTGGCGCAGCTTGAGGTCAGGCGAGAGATGCCCGTCCTTGTAGCCGAGAAACTCGACTTTCTTCACTCCCAGGACTCGCGCCGCGGCCCTCTGCTCTTTCTCGCGAATCGCAATCAGCTCGGAGTCCTTCTGCGTGGGATCCTCTCCGCCCTGCGAGCCATCGGTGACGATGGCATAGGTGACGCGCGCACCGTCTTTGGCCAGCTTCGCGATCGTCCCGCCGGCGCCGAAGTCCGGGTCGTCGGGGTGCGCCGAAACGACGAGCACGCTGCCGTACTTGTGCGAGTTGGACGAACTCGACCTGGACCTCGCCGGCGTCCTGGCCGTTCGAGTGGCCGTTCTCTTCGTTGTCCTTTTGGTCGCTGCCATCTAGTTGAGGTTAAGCGATCGAGGAAACGCTCTGTTCCATCGGTCAGCGCCTGGCCCGCGCCGGAGCGCCGAGCGACGCGAGGGGGATCGCGCCCTGGATCGGCTGCCACAAAGCCTCCAGCTGCTCGGGGGTGAGGCGCGACCGCGAGGCGATCACGCGGCCTCCAAAGGCTGCCGATTTCACCGCCGCCCAACCGCCATTTCCGGCCATGCGCATGGGCACGGTCACGACGGCGGCCAGGGCGGCGGCCTCTTCGGCCGGCCTGGCGCCGCCGTCGAGCGTCGCCTTCGAGAGCGCGTTCGAGGCGTCCTCGTCGACCTTCCACTCGCGCGCCAACACGGTGCATTGGCTGGCGCCCAGCCGCCCGACCGCCGTGATGTAGCGAGAGACCATCGCGCCGAGAGCGCGGGGATTGGTCGCCGGGATCGCGGATGCGAACGGTGCGTAAGAGGCGGCGAACTTGATCGGCGTCAGGTGTTGGCGGCGGACCAGGGCCGAGACGGCATGCCAGGCGGCGACCGCCTCGTCATCCGAGCGGCCGCCGAAGAAGTCGATGAGCGCGGTACCCGCGCTGACGAGCGGGGCTACCGCCTCCTCGTTCGCGGCCGGAGAGTCCTCTGCCACCCGCTGCCACTCGTGCTTGCTGAGCCCGGCCAGACGGTGCGCGAAGCCGCTTCCGTTCACCGACTCGAGAGGGATCGAGTGCGCGAAAGGTTCGTACATCTGCTGCGCCTGCTCGCTCGTCATGCGGCCGCCCGACTCGATCGCATAGCCGGCGCGCTCGACGGCCGCGAAGGCCCGGCAGCGCGTGAACATGTCGAGCTCCTTCGTGCCTTCGATCGAGGCGAGGATCGACCGCACGACACCTGCGGGCTCGTCGCTGCTGTCTCGGGTGATGCTCGCCACGAGCGCGCGCCGGTCGAGCACGCGCAGCCACTGGATCGCGGTGAGCTCGGCCACCACCTTGATGAAGGTGGCCACCTCGGCGCTGTTCGTCCCATAAGGGGCGGGGGCCTTCGCCGGGACGGCGGCCGGGAGCCGTTTCCGCGGCGCTTTGATCGTGCGGATCGCATTGCTGACGGCGGCCTTCACGCGTTCCGCAGCCGCCTGGCTTTCGTCGTCCGCCAGCGAGGCAAACGGAACCACAGCCTCCAGGGGCGCCCATAGCTCCGCGACCTCCTGCTCAGACAGGTCTGAGCTGCACCCGAGCACGCGTCCCCCGTGAACGACCGTCCTGATCGCCGCCCAACCCGAGTCGCCGGTGATGTGGGCGGGGATCACGATGAGCGCGGCCATCGCGACCGACTCCTCGCTCTTGGCCTCGCGGTGCTTGGCCACTGCCTGGAGCAGGGCGCGCGAAGCGGCGGGCTCCAGGCGCCACCGGCGGGCGAGGCTCTCGCACTGCTCAGCCGACACCCCTTCGAGCTGCGCCATGAAGCGCCTCGTAAGCGGGTCGAGCACGTCCGAGCCCGACACGGGGATCAACGCCGAGAACGGGGCGTAGTGGGCGGCGAACTTGAGGGCCGGAAGCTGGCCACGTGACACCAGCGCAGACATCGCTTGCCAGGCCGCGACCTGCTTCTCCTCGCTCTTCCTGCTGAGGATGTCGAACAGGATCTCGCCCGCCTTGGACATTGGCTCGGACATACGGCCGTCCGAGCTCTGAATCGCCGCCTGGATCGAGCGAGCGGATTCACTCCCGTGGCCGGCGCCCTCCTTGGTCACCGACGCGACGAGCCGCCGGGACGCCAGGACCTGCCGCCACTGCCATGGCGTCAGCTGCGCCACGGCGTTGATGAACGCCTCCACCTCGGCCGTGTTTGGGCCGAATCGACGCGACGCGTCATCGTTAGCGCGCTGAATGCGGCCGAGCAGTCCATGGGAGGCGGGCGCCACACCTTCAATTTTGGCGGGACGAGAGCGCTTTAAGCCGGTTTAGACCGTCTCGACCTTGATCAGGTTGGTCTGGCCGGCCAGGCCTACGGGGACGCCGGCGACGACCACGACGGTGTCGCCGGGCCGCACCAGGCCGCTCAGGCGGGCGGCCTCGGTCGCGTTCGCCACCATCTGGTCCGTGTCCGTGCCGGGGCTCACGAGGAGCGGGATCACGCCCGAATACAGCGCGGTTTTCCGCAGGACCTCCGGGTGCGGGCTCGCGGCAACCACCGGCACGCGTGGCCTGGCCTTGCTGCACCTCAAGGCGGTCGTCCCGGACTCCGTGAACGCAATGATCACCCGGGCGCCCAGCTCGTCCGCGGCGGTGGCCGCGGCATGGGCGATCGCGCTCCCGATCTGCCCGGGTTCGCGCCACGGCTGCCGTGCGCGTTCGAAGGCCGGGTGTCGCTGCGCCGACAGGCAGATCCGCGCCATCGCGCGCACGGCCTCGACCGGATGCGCCCCGACCGAGGTCTCCTGGGACAGCATCACGGCGTCGGTCCCGTCCCAGATCGCGTTGGCCACGTCGGAGGCCTCGGCACGAGTTGGGCGGTTGGAGGTGACCATCGACTCCAGCATCTCGGTGGCCGTGATGACCGGGACGCCCGCGCGATTCGCGCGGTCGATCACGTCCTTCTGTATTGCTGGGAGATCGCCCAGCTTCAACTCCACTCCCAGGTCGCCTCGCGCCACCATCACGGCGTCAGCCACCTCGAGGATCTTGTTGAGGTTGCGGATGGCCTCCAGCTTTTCGAGCTTGGCGATCACAGGCGTCTTGCACTTGAGGTCGCCAAGATGCTTCTGGCAGAGCAGGACGTCCTCCGGCTGCCGCACAAACGACAGCGCCACGTAGTCAACCTCCAGCTCCACGGCCAGCTTCAGGTCTTCGAGGTCTTTCTCGGTCAGCGCCGGCATAGGCACCGGGCGGCCCGGCACGCTGACGCCCTTGCGCTCGCCCAAAAGTCCTCCGCGCACAACTGAGCACTCGGCCTCACCGCCCCCGACGCTGCGCACCACGAGCTCGATGCGCCCGTCATCGAGCATCACGTGATCGCCACGCTGGAGCGCCTCGACAAGCTCGAGGTGGCTGATCTCGATGCGGTTGTCCGCCGGCGGGAAACTCTCGACGGAGGGCGCGTCTTGCGCCCGCCTGGTGCGTGACTCGCCCGTCAGGATCACTGTTCGCCCGCGCACGAGCCGGATGAACGCGGCCTCGAGCGGGCCGGTGCGGATCTTCGGCCCCTGCAGGTCGCCCAGCAGGGCGATCGGCCGGCCCGCCGCGTCGGCCGCTTCACGCACGTCGGCCGCCACCTGCCGATGCGTCGCGTGGTCGCCGTGTGAGAAGTTCATCCGGGCCACGTCCATGCCCGCGTGGATCATGGTGCGCAGCACCGCCGGCGAAGCGCTCGCCGGTCCGATGGTGCAAACGATCCGAGTCCGGCGTACCTGCGTCACTGGTACTTCTGCACCCGCCGGCCCATCTCGTGTTCCGCCTCGACTACGCGGCGCTCGAGCTCCTCAGAGCTGATCACAGCCCCACCCATTCCGCGCACGAGGTCGCGCTGAAAACGATCTGAGGTCGCAACGGTGATCAGGTCCCCCAACTGGGAAGCGCCATACGCGATCCGCTCGATCGCCTGATCCGCCGAATGACCCTTGCGCGTGAACAACACGTGCACGCCCTCGACGACCTCCTCGCTGTTGGTCCGCGCGGTGGAGTGATGGGCATCGAACACGACGGTCACGTCCGCGCCGGCCACCATGCCGAACACCGACAGGCGCTCGATCAGCTTGTCGCGCGCGGCCTCGAGCGAAGCATCGCCCAGGAGCCGCTTGAGCTGCGGCCACGCGTGGATGACGTTGTAGCCGTCGACGATGACCCGCTCCATCAGCGAAACCTGAAGAAGGTTGACTGGCCATAGCTGATCAGGATCGACGGGACTCCGGCGAAGCTCGTGATGTGCAGCACCGACTGGAAGAAGGCCTGGCTGACCGGCGCAACGAACCAGAGCACACCGAACACCGCCAGGATGCCGAGCTGTCCGTACTGATTCGCGAGGCCCTGCAGCGAGTAGGGCAGCCAGGGCCGGATGATCCCGTACCCGTCCAGCCCGGGAACCGGCAGCAGGTTCAGGACCAACGCGATGGCTTCGATGAATCCCAGGAAGGCGATCGCGCCGAAGAAGGCGGCGTTCGTCGCGTTCAGCCACGTCGTGCTGCCGGGGAGAAGGAACGGGCTGATCACGATCAAGCCGCAGACCAGGGTGCCCACGGGTCCCGCGACCGAGACGGCCGAATCCCAGGAGCGGCTCCGCAGCGCGGCGCGGTTGATGTAGACCGCTCCGCCCGGCAATCCGATGCCGCCGAGCACGAGGAAGAGCACCGGCATCACCAGGCTGAGCAGGACGTTGGTGTACCGGAGCGGGTTGAGGTCCAGGTAGCCTGACGCGCGCACGCTCCGGTCGCCGCCGAGATAGGCAACCAGGGCGTGCGCGAACTCGTGCACGCACACCGATGTGATCCAACCGGCCAGAACGAAAATCGTGACGAACACGCCGGAGTAGGACTGGAGGACTCCAAACCACATGATCGCGCCCGACGCGACGGTGGTCGCGACCAGGCCCATGAACACAGGGCTGACCTCGAACGCTCCACGGATCGACGGCAGCGGCTTCCGGCGCAGGGCGGCATCAGGTCGGGACCGGGCAGCCGGAGCGGCCTGGTTCGACCGCGCACCCTGTGGCTGGGAGCGGCTGCCCTGCAGCCGGTCGGATTCCCCGGGCTGGAAGTCGGCCTTGGTCCCGGACTGGAGGTGGCGGCGCAGGTCGTAAAGGGTCAGCCCGGCCTTCTGGAGCGGAGCCGACGTCTCGGGCGAATCGCTGTAGAGCATCGCGAGCAAGAGGTGTATCGAATCCACCTGGTAGTGGCCCAGAACCTGGGCCTCTCGGTTGGCGTTGACCAGGAGCTGGCGGATCGAGATGGGCTGTGCGGCCCCGCCGGCCGCCGGCAGCTGCGCGACGATGGTCGAGGGATCGATGCCAAGCGCGCGGATCGCTTCGTCCGCGAGATTGCCGCGAGTCGACAGGATCGCCAGGAGCACGTCATTCGGGCTCGCGCTTCCGCCGCGGGAATTCGCGGTCGCGGCAGCGCGTTCGAGGATCTCTCGTGCGGAGCGCGTCAGCGGGATGTCCGCGGCGGCTTGTTCGAGCTCGATGGCAGCGTCAGGCACAGCGAACCAGTCTAGGAACGGCCGATGGTCCGCTGTTTGGTGACCTCATATAGCAGCGCCGCCGCGGCGGCCGATGCGTTGAGGCTCGCGATGTGACCTACAACCGGGAGGCGGACGCGCGCGTCGCACCTTTCTTTGACCAGCCGGTGCACGCCCTCTCCCTCGCTGCCGACGACGATGCAGACCCGCTGTGTGAAGTCGAACTCCCACGCTTGCATCTCGCCCCTCGGGTCGAGGGCGACGCACCAGAGGCCGGAGCGCTTGACCTCCGCGATCGCCGATGGCAGGCCAGAGACCCGGCAGATGCGGAGCAGCTCGCTCGCGCCCGAGCTCGCTTTGACAGCGGCCGGAGACAATGGCGCGCTTCTGTGCTCGGGGATGATCGCGCCGTCGGAGCCCAGGACCTCTGCGCTGCGGAGGATCGCCCCGAGGTTCTGCGGGTCCATGATCGAGTCGAGCGCCACAAGCAGCGATGGATTGGTGGCAAGGAGCTCCTTCAGCGGCCAGTCTCTGCGGGGCTTGAGCTCCGCGGCCACGCCCTGGTGTACGCCCGGGGCGATCACGTCCAGCCGCTCCGGCGCAACCACCTCGACCTGGGCGAGCCTGCCCAGCTCGTCCAGACGCGGGTCGTGCCCCAGGCCCGAGGCCTGGTACACCTTGACGACCCGACCGGCCCGCGCCGCCTCCAGCACGGCGTTGCGGCCGTGGATCAGAGGCGCCGCCGAGGCACGCAAAGAATCACCAACCGGTCGGGAGCCAAAAGGCAGACGCCGTTTCACCGGACGCGACGCCATCGCACTCCCTCCTTGGAATCCTCGAGCGCTATTCCCCTCTCCCGAAGCTCTTCGCGGATCTCGTCCGCGCGAGAGAAGTCGCGACCCTTGCGTGCCGCTTCACGCTCGGCGATCAGCCGTTCCACCTCCTGGGCCAGCCCCGGCTCCTCCGAGCGGACCACGTCGAGGTGCGCGTCGAAATCGCCGATCAAGCCAAGCAGGTCCTTGAGGCCCTGCTCGCCAACCTTGCCCGCATCGAGCGCCGAGTTCGCTTCGCGGACGAGCTCGAACACCAGGCCCACGCCCTGCGGCAGGTTGAGGTCGTCGTCGAGCGCCTCGCGATAGCCGGCACGGACCTCGCCGATCCGCCGCAGGAGACTCTCATCGTCGCTGTCTGCCGGCGCCGATCGCCGCACCCGGTCGGCAAACTCGCGCAGGCGCCGCACCTGTTCGGCGGCCGCGTGAAGCGCGTCGTCGCTCAACCGGACCCGGGTCCGGTAGTGGGCGCTCGCCAGCAGGAAGAAGCGGACCGCGACCGGGTCGTGCCCCGCGGCGCTCAGGTCCCTCAGTGTCGTGAACCCGCCGGCGCTCTTCGACATCTTCTCGCCCGTCGCGTCCGCGAGGTGCTCCGAGTGAAGCCAGTAGCGCGCGAGCTGCTTGTGGTTGGCTGCCTCCGACTGCGCGATCTCGTTTTCGTGATGCGGAAACATCAGGTCGACTCCCCCGGCATGGATGTCGAGCGTCTCGCCCAAATAGTGCTTGCTCATCGCGGAGCATTCGATGTGCCAGCCGGGCCGTCCCCGGCCGAACGCCGCGTCCCACGCCGCACCGAGCTTCTCGTCCTCCGGCTGCGCCTTCTTCCAGAGGGCGAAGTCGCTGACCGACTCCTTCTCGTACTTGTCCGCCAATACTCGCACGCCAGGCCTGAGACCGCTGCGGTCGAGGTGCGAGAGAGCTCCATAGGACGGAAAGCTTGCGATCCGGAAGTAAACGTCGCCGTCGGCGACGTACGCATTCCGATTCTCGATGAGTTCGGAGATCATCTCGACCATCTCGGAGATGTGCTCGGTCGCGCGCGGATAGTGCGTTGCCGGCTGCGCGCGAAGCGCGCCCATGTCCTCGAAAAATGCGGCCACGTACGGTTTGACGTACTCGCCGATCGTGACCCCGGCGTGCATCGCCTGGTCGAGGATCCGGTCGTCGATGTCCGTCAGGTTCATCACGTGCGTCACGTCGTAGCCGCTTACCTGCAGATGGCGGCGGATGAGGTCGTAGGCGAGAAACGCGCGCAAGTTGCCTACATGGGCGTAGTTCCACACGGTCGGTCCGCACGTGTACATGCCGGCGCGGCCTTTTGTGATCGGCTCGAACACGTCCTTCGTCCCGCTCAGCGTGTTGTGAAGGCGAAGCGTCACGGAACCGCCTCGATGAGCGCTATGGCCTGTGCCGCGATGCCGTCTTTGCGGCCCATCGCGCCGAGCCCTTCGGGTGAGGTGGCTTTCACGCTCACCCCGCCGATCTCGACCTTCATCGAGCTGGCGATGTTATCCCGCATCTGATGGAGGTGCGGATGCAGGCGAGGCTCCTCCGCGATCACCGTGCTGTCGACGTTGACGATTCGATATCCGGCCTTGCGCACCGCCTCCGCGGCTGTCGAGAGCAGGGCCAGGCTCGAGGCGCCCTTGTATCGCGGGTCGGTGGACGGAAACAACTTTCCGATGTCGCCAAGGGCCGCGGCGCCGAGCAGCGCGTCGATCACCGCATGCGTCAGCACATCCGCATCCGAATGCCCGTCCAACCCCACGGGATGACCGATCGGCACGCCGCCGAGGATCAGATCCCGGCCCGCCTTCAGTGGGTGGACGTCATAGCCGATGCCCGCTCTCAAGCCCCCGGTCCCCGTCGCGAGAGCGCGTCGGCGGCTTCCTGCTCTCTGATCAGCGCCTCCACGACGCCAAGGTCTTCGGGCGTCGTGAGCTTGATGTTGGCGGGCTCGCCTTCGACCACGGTCACCGCGTGGCCGGTCGCAGCCACCAGCTGCGCGTCGTCGTCTCCGACCAGGCCCGCGTCCGCCGCCTCGCGATGAGCGCGCGCCAGCAGCTCATAGCTGAATGCCTGCGGCGTTTGCGCCAGGACGATGCGCGTGCGATCGAGGCTCTCGACCAGGCGATTGCCCTCGACGCGTTTGACCGCGTCGCGGGGAGAGATGGCTGGGAACGCCGCCCCCGACTCCATCGCCGCCGCAAGCACCCTGCGCACGAGCGTCGCCGTCGCCAGCGGCCGCGCCGCGTCGTGCACGAGAACGAAGTCACACTCGCCCAGCGCGGCAAGGCCCGCCCGGACGGATTCCTGCCGGCTCTCGCCGCCGGCCTTGACGATCACCGGCTTGCGCGGATGCAGCGCCTGCACCTCACGCTCTGCGTTCTCGAGCCGGCTTGGCGGACCGGCGACGACGATCCGGTCCACCTCGTCGAGGGCCAGGAAGAGCTCGAGCACACGGGCCAGTGTGGTCCGTCCATTGAGCTGGACCAGAGCCTTGCTGCCGCGCCCCAGTCGCGAGCCGGAGCCCGCGGCCGCCACGATCGCTCCAACGATCACGCTGTCTCCTCGCGCTTGGGGCGATTGGGCGCGCGCCGCCCTTCGATCCCCGCCGGCTCGGCGAATATCATCCGGCCGGCCGACGTCTGGATCACCGATGTGACGGTGGCGGTGATCGTCTGATTGAGCAGGCGGCGGCCGTTCTGGATCACGACCATGGTTCCGTCGTCAAGGCTGCCGACGCCCTGGCCTTGCTCCTTGCCCTCGCGGGCGACCGTCACCACGATCTCCTCGCCGGGGATCGCGACCGGCCGCATCGCCTGTGCCAGCTCGTTGAGGTTGAGCACCGCGACGCCTTCGAGTCGCGCGATGCGGTTGAGGTTGAAGTCGTTGGTCATGATCGCCCAACCCTTGTGCTTGGCTGTGCGCACGAGGTGCGCATCGATCTCTGTGCCGGCAGGCGCGTCGTCCTCCGTCACCTGGAGGTTGATCGACGCATCCTTCTGCATCTCTGTCAGCACGTCGAGGCCGCGACGCCCGCGACGCCTCCGTGTTGCATCCGCCGAGTCCGCCACCATCTGCAGCTCGCGCAGCACGGAGCTCAGGATCACCAGCGGCATGTCGATGAAGCCGGTCTTGGCGATGTCCTGGATGCGGCCGTCGATGATCACCGACGTGTCCAGTAGAACCGCGCTGAGCCGGTGAGTCTCGGTGTCGCGGTCGCCGCCGAAGAACAACGCGGCGATCTCCTCGCGACGCGTCAGCCCGATCGAAGCTCCTTGCGCCGCCAGCAGCAAGGCCAGCACGAACGACAACGCGATTCCGTACGGCGCGACGAGGTCGCGGATGAAGACGCCGATGAGCACGGCGATGACGAGGCCGACGACCATGCCTAGAAGACCGCTCAACAGGTCGGGCAGCGGAGTGCTCGTAAGCCGGAAGTTGAAGGTCCGCCATCCACCGAGCAGGTACGGCGTACCCAGGTAGGCGAAGATCAATCCTTCCAGCGTGGTCAGCCCGATGATGATGTATCCGGGGTGTGGGTTGCCCACACTGCGGACCATGAAATAACCGAGCACAAAACCACCGACCACTCCGAGCCCCGCCCCTAACCACCGGGCGAGACACTCGGAACGCTTCACGGGTTACCTCCTCAGGAGACCGATACCTCGGTTCCTGCGATGAATGCGCCAGACCTCATGGGTGAAGAAAAAGCGGCGGAGACGGCCTCCGCCAGGGTCCGGACCTCGACGACTTCGAGGCCGGCGTGCCGGCCGGCTCTTGCGCCGGACGGAATCAAAGCGCGCGTGAGTCCATGCCGAGCCGCCTCCTGGAGGCGGCGATCGAGCTGGCCCACGCGGCGCACCTCACCAGTCAACCCCAGCTCACCGATGACAACCAGGCCGTCTGGCAATGGCCTGTTGTTCTGGTTGCTGACGATCGACAGGGCGAGACCGAGATCCGCGGCCGGCTCCGTCACCCGGATGCCGCCCGCGACGCTGACGAAGATGTCCGACTTCCCGAACTTGTAGGTGAGGCGCTTTTCCAGCACCGCAAGGATCATGTGAAGGCGGTTGACGTCGATTCCGTTCGCGATCCTCCTCACCATGCTGTTCTCCGTGCTGTTGACCAGGCTCTGGATCTCGACCAGCAGGGGCCTGGTGCCTTCGAGCGCGGCCACGATCGCCGTGCCCGGCGACGAGCTGGCGGACGAACCAAGCAGCGCAGCCGAGGGGTCTGGAACCTCTTCCAAACCTGTCTCGCCCATCGCGAAGACACCGATCTCCTCAGCCGAGCCGAAACGGTTCTTCATCGCCCTCAGGATGCGAAGCTCCTGTCGCCGGTCGCCTTCCAGGTACAGCACGGTGTCAACGATATGCTCCAGGACCCTCGGCCCGGCAATCGAGCCGTCCTTTGTGACGTGTCCCACCAGGAAGATCGGAACCCCGATCTCCTTCGCGAGGCGCATCAGGCGCGCGGCCGACTCTCGAACCTGGGTCACGCTGCCGGCGCTGCCTTCGAAGCCGGCGTCGCTTACCGTCTGGATCGAGTCGATGATCACGAGGGCGGGCGGTACGGCCGAGATGGCGTCGCAGATCACGTCGAGGTCGTTCTCGGCGAGGAGGAAGATCCCCGACTCCAGGGCGCCCAGCCTCTGCGCCCGCATGCGGATCTGCTGGGCGGACTCCTCTCCAGAGACGTAGAGCACCCGATCGTTGACTTTCAGGGCGCCCCGCGCGCGCCCGGCGGAGGCGACCTGGGCGGCGGCGTGCATGAGCAGGGTCGATTTGCCGACGCCAGGCTCGCCGCCGACCAGGACCAGGCTGCCCGGCACGATCCCGCCTCCAAGCACCCGGTTCAGCTCGTCCCAGGCCAGCGCCTGGCGCGGTGCGGCCTCGCTCGAGATCTCGACCAGGGCGACGGGTTGGGCCCCGGCACGCGAACTTCTCAATGCGCCCTGCGCGCGCCCGGCGGGCGATCCAACTTTTCCGGCCGCGGGCTTGCGGACCTGGAACTCTTGCAGCGTGTTCCAGGCCTGGCAGTGCGGGCACTGGCCGGCCCAGCGGAGGCTCTCGCCACCACATTCGGTGCATACAAACGTGATCGTGGTCTTGGGCATGGGAGGGACTACTCTCCCACCCACGATAGGTATTTACAAGTGCGCCGGTAACGTTTTACCGGCTGAGCCGTTTATTTTTTGAGAGGAACCGAAATCGACCCGATTCCTTGAGGCGTGAAAGGCGCCGCCCTGATTACCCCCGGGGCGGCGTCCCGCGCTCCAGGTCTGCAAGGCGGTCGAGCGCCGCCAGGGGACCGTACTGCGCGAAGACGTCGGGCAGCGCTGTGCTCAGGCTCGGCTGGACCTGAGTCGCGAGCCGCACCCGTACCTCCATCGAAAGCTCCGGGCGACGCCTCGCGTATGCCGAAACAAAGCGACGCAGCTCGGGTTCGAGCCGGCGCAGCGTGAGCTCCGACGCAGATGCCGGTGCGTAGGCGGGCGGGGGTGGTGTCGGGGGCGCGCCCGCCGTAGGCCAGCGTGCCCCGGGGAGCTGCCAGAGCCAGACATGGTCCGAGTCCTTGACCACGATGGTCCCGGCCGCCAGGTCGCCCAGCCGCTTGCCCTTGCCGTTCGCGAACAGCACGATCAGCCCGACACCGTACGCGTAAGGGAGGAAGTCGACGATGCGGACGATGTTGCGGATGCCGGCCTGCGTGAAGGTGAGCGGCTCGCCGCGGTCGCCGACCGCGCGAAGGCGGAACGCCTTCTTGCCGATCGTCTGCCCAGACCACAACGATTCGCTCAGCCAGAAGTACCCGAAGATCACCACGAAGCTCCCGATGAGCGCCACCAGCGTGGCTGTGACCGAGCCGACGATGGAGATCGCGAGCGCGACGAAGTAGACCGCCGCGAGGATGACGCTGATGATCAGGAGGTCGAGGATCTGCGCGATGGCACGAGTTCCAAGACCGGCGACCTGGTAATCGAAAGAGACGCGTTCAGGGGTGGCGACGACCAGGTCGCCGTCCGGCAGCGGCTGCATGTCAGGTAATTTTGGCCTTGTATTGAGAGCGGAAGACTTCGTCGCCATCCGTCAGGACGACTGGAACCGGCTCGAGGATCTGCTCGCGCGAGCAGGTGGCGGGAATCTCAACGGTCTCGCGCCGGCGCAGGTGTTGACGATGGCCGCCCTGTACCGGCGCGCGACCGCGGACCTGGCTCGCGCCCAGCGCGACTGGCCCGGCGAGCCCGTCCATCGCTACCTCAACGGCCTGGTCGCCCGCGGTCACGGCACCGTCTACCGGCGGGGGGGCGAGGTCTGGAAACGGATCCGCGCGTTCTACACCGAAACCCTTCCGCGCACTTACCGTGAGTCGGCGCCATACCTGCTCGCCTCAGGAGCGCTCCTGTTCGTGCCGGCGATCGTGAGCTACTTCGTGGTCCTGGCCGACCCGAATGCGGCTTATGCGATCGCGCCGCCGCAGCTGATCGATTCGGTCCACAACCACCAGCTGTGGACCCACATCCCGCCGGGCGCCCGTGTGGAGGCGGGCGGGTTGATCATGATCAACAACATCTGGGTCTCGATGCTGGCATTCGCTTTGGGTGTCTTCTTCGGGCTGCCGGTGATCTGGGTGATGATCACGAACGGGATCAGCCTCGGCGGATTGTTCGGACTGACCCAGGGCTACGGACTCAGTGGCGGCCTGCTCGATTTCGTGATCGGACACGGAGTGCTCGAGCTCTCGATCGTGATCGCGCAGGGCGCTGGCGGCCTGATGCTCGGCTGGGCGCTCATCTCTCCGGGAAATCACAGCCGTTCCGACGCGCTCGCCAGGGCGGCGCCACGCGCCTTCACGCTGCTGCTCGGCCTCGCTCCCCTGCTCGTCGTAGCGGGAACGATCGAGGGCAACATCTCACCGTCGAGCGCGCCGTTCCTCGTCAAGCTGACGATCGGGCTCACCACCGGGTTGCTTCTCTATTCCTACCTGTTGCTCACCGGGCGGCGCCTCACCTCTACAGGAGAGCTCGTTCTTTCAACTCCAGGTACCGCTCGACAAGGGCCGGGCTGAGACTTCCGGCCACCACGTCCAGCCCCAGCACCCCGCCCCGCCGGAGCAGCTCGAAGCTCTCACGGCGGCTCGCGACGAAGTGCTCAGCAGCCGCCCATTCGTAGGCTCGCGCCGAGGTGTCGATCGGCGAGTCGCGGGCGCTGAGAACGGCGGGGTCGGACATTGCCACGACGAGCACCAGGTGCTTGGCAGACAGTCGCAGGGAGTGCGCGAGGAGCTCTTTCGAAGCCTCTGGATCCTGTATGTCGGTGAGCAACACGACCATCGATCGCCGGCCCAGGCGCAACGCGAGAAGGGTCATGGCATGGCCGAAATCCGGCTCGACGGACTCTGAGCTTATCGAGTAAAGCGCCTCGGTCAGCCGGCGGATCTGTGCAGGTCCGCGCTCAGGCTTGATGAAACCCGTGACATGGTCGTCGAACGTCATCAACCCGACGCGATCTCCATACGCATTCGCGACCCAGGCGAGCATCAGGGCGGCATTGACAGCATGGTCGAGCTTGTCGAGGTCTCCCGCCGGCGCGGCCATGAGGCGGCCGCAGTCGATCGCGATCATGACGTTCTGGCCCCGCTCCGCCTCCACCTCGACGACGACGGGATGGTCGCGGCGGGCGGTGGCGCTCCAGCTCACACGCCGAATGTCATCGCCGCGTACGTACTCACGCAGGCCCGCGAATGCCGTGGACGCGCCCGGCGGCCGAGCGCGCCGCAGCCCCACCATCGCGCGCAGGCCGCGCCGCAGCGTCAGCTGGATGCGCTTGATCGCGACCACGTTGGGAAAGACAGCGACCTCGTCCGGGTGCTGCAGGCGGACCTGCCTGCGCCACCAGCCCTCGTCGCGCCAGACCTGGAGATCGACGGGCCCAAACCGGTAGGCGCCGCGCTTTGGCGAGGAGGTCTGGTACGTCACCTGCAGCCGGCCCGCCCCGTCGAAGCGGCCCGTGACCTCGCGAGGTTGCGGCTTGAGGTCGGCGGGCGCGTGGTCGGCAACCCTCGCATTCAGCCCCGCCGCGGCCGGGTTCTCCACGACCACCGCCACCTCCTCGCGCTCGCCGAGGGAGAAGGGTTCCGGCTTCACGCGCCGGACGAGGTAGCCCGAACGGCCCGGCAGAAGCGCGAGGTCTCGAGCGGCAACGATCACCAGCCCGGCGTTGTAGATCACCGCGACAAAACCCAGCACGGGCGAGACGACCCCGAGCGCTATGAGCCCGGCGCCGATGGAGACGGCCCAGAGCAGCCGGGGCTGTGGCGCGAGCCCGCGTGTCATGTTCTGACTGCGCCCTGCGCGCGCCCGGCGGTTCTCAGTGCGCCCTGCGCGCGCCGGGTGGTGAGCCGGTTGCAGTGGTTGTTCAGCGCGGAGGTACGACCCGGCCGGCCACCGCTTCCAGGACGCTGTCGGGCGTCTGTCCACCAACCTCCGCCTCCGGACGGAGGATCAGGCGATGGCGAAAGGCGGGTGCGAGCAGCGCTTTCACGTGGTCCGGCGTGACGAACTGCTGGCCTTCGAAGGCTGCATACGCGCGTGCGGCCAGCATGAGCAGCACCTCGGCGCGCGTGCTGGCGCCGAGTGCGATCTCAGGCGCCGTCCGGGTGGCTGACGCGAGGTCCACGACGTACGACCGGATCTTCTCGTCGAGGACCACTTTCGCAACCTCGGCTCGGCACGCCTCGACGTCATCCGCGCCGAGCACAGGCTCGACGCCTGCCTTGACCGGGTCGCGCAGCTCAATGCCGGACTCCCAGCGCCGCAGCACCTCCATCTCGTCATCGCGCGATGGATAGTCGAGGCGCACCTTGAACAGGAAGCGGTCCTGCTGTGCTTCCGGCAGCGGGTAGGTGCCCTCGTATTCAATCGGGTTCTGAGTCGCCAGGACGAAAAAGGGCGCGGGAAGCGCAAGCTGCCGGCCCTCGAGCGTCACCCCGCGTTCCTCCATCGCCTCCAGCAGCGCCGACTGGACCTTGGCGGGGGCGCGATTGATCTCGTCGGCGAGCAGCACGTTGGTGAAGATCGGCCCGCGACGCAGCGCAAACGTGCGGCTGGTCAGGTCGTAGACGGAGGTGCCGACGATGTCGGCGGGCATGAGATCGGGCGTGAACTGGACGCGGCCGTACTCGAGCGTCAGGGCGCGGGCTATCGATTTGGCGAGCAGCGTCTTACCGGTGCCCGGAACGCCCTCGAGAAGCACGTGGCCCTGGGCGACCAGCGCGATCGCGCACAGCCGGATCGCCTCCTCCTGGCCGACGACGGCCTTGATGAGCTGCTCGCGCAGCCGGGCATAGAACTCGGGTGCGGCCAAATTCGTCGAGCGCGCCATCAGGTCACCCTATCGGACGTCAGGGTTCGAGCGCGCTGTCCGGGTGCCGCGGGATGAGCGATTCGATGGAGCCGCTGCGCCGCCTTCAGCAGGTCTCCTTCGCTGGCCGCCGAGGCATGGAGGGCGTTCTCCGCCTCGGCGAGGTCGGCGGCAAGCCCGGGCACGCGCACCCACAGAGCATTCCAGAAGCGCTCACGCGGCTGCAGTGGAATGCCTGTTTGCGCCGCCACGGCACGCTCCGTGGCGACAGCGAGCAGGCCCAGGGTCACAGCGCGCGCGCCGGAACGGCGAAGCAGCTCCCCGACCGCGACGGCCCACTCCACATCTGTGCGGGCCCGCTCGCTTGGCCTGGCGATGAGCGGACCGAATGACCGACCCCGGAGCACGAGCCCCGCGAACACCGCGACGAGCAGCCAGATCAGCGCGGCGCCCCAGGAGGTCGTGACCCATGCCTGCGGCGAGAAGTCGCTGATGACAACGCCGTGGTGGTACTCGTCGAAGGTCACGGTTGCGCTGGGGCTCGCGAGCGCCAGGAGGTCGGCCAGTAGACGGCCGTTGTCCTGCTTGTCGAGGTATCCGTTGCAGAGCACGAGCGGGTCGGCCAGCACGATGACGGCGCCTGATGAGACTCGCTGCAGGTATCCCGTAGCCAGGCCGTCCGCCGTGCGCAGAAACGGAACCTGGTCGGCGCCAGGGTCCAGCGGCATCACGAGTGAGCCGCCCGAAACCTTCGAGACTCCCGAGACGATCGGGTTGGCCAGCTGCGTGTCGCCGCGTGAGTAGCCGCCCAGCCGAGTCACCCCGAACTGGCGGTCGAGCTCAGGATCACCCTGCTCCGACGCGTAGATGAGGATCCCGCCCGAGCGGACCCACAGGCGTGTTCGCTCGGCTTCGTCGGATGAATAGGGGCTGGTGGGGGTGAAGACGAACATGATCCCGAAGGGCTCCGGGGGCCCGAAAGTGCCGCTGGGTTCTGGGGTCGGGTGACCCATGGCCTGCGCGAAAAGGCGCGCCGCCGAGGTTCCGTTGGCTGCATCACTTGTCGAGCTGTGCTCGGGTGAGTCCTGGTGCGGCTGCACGAGAAAGGCCACGGCCGCGATCGCGATGGAGATCAGGCCGGCGACAACCCAACCGCGCGCGCCCCTCACGCCGCAGCCTCGGCCGGCTGCCGGAATGGCGCGGCGACCAGCTTCGCGCGCTCATAGGTGGGCAGGTCAACTTCACGACCCCCGTAGACGGCCGCCTCGAAAGGCAGCAGGAGAGGACTCAGGCGTCCCGGGTCCGAGGCGCGCTGGAAGATCTCCCGGACAGTGAGCGGGCTTCCATCCCAGGTGCGCTCGCCTGCCAGCGTGGCAGCGACGCCCGCACACAGGTTCCGGATCGCGGCGACTCGGTCGCCCCTTGCGGCGAGACGATCGGCCTCGACGAAATAGTCCCCCGGCTCGCGAGGACCGTCCGGCTGGTTGGCCATGAGCGCCTCGGTGAATCGACCGCGAGTGGAGCGAAACACGATGAAAGCCACCGCCGCGACGACCACCGCGCCCACCACGTAAAAGAACCAACCGGGCGCGGTCGTGCCGCCGCCGCCGAAGAGCAACCGCAGCAGCTGGTCGATGCGATCGTGTACCCACTGCCCGAAACGGTCGAGCAGAGATGGTGGCCTGTGAAGTGCGTCGTAGCGGTGCATTGCCAGCACGTCGTGGAGGCGCTGCTTCGCAAGCTGCGGGTCCGAAGTGCCGGCCGGCTGGTCCAGCGCGGCGAGGAGCGTCAACAGCCTGTTCTTCGCGTCTTCATAGTCCGGCGGCCGTCGTTGCAGATCCGACAGGATCTCCAGCTGAGTTGTGCCGGTGCCGGCTTCGAGAGCGCTGACGGCGTTGCGCGCGTCGGTGGCATCGTTGGGCGCGGCGGCTCGGATGAGGTTGTAGGCGTCTTCGACGGCTTGTCGGTATGTCGGAGGGGCCGGCGGATCCGCCGGCGCCGCCAGCACGCGCAGCGGCGCCAGCGCCAGGAGCAACGCTGTCGAAGCAAGGGCCCGCGCCAGGACGTGGTGCTTCAGGTGAGCCTCGCCAACCCGAGCGCGGCCGGAGGTGGTGGTGGGGGTAGCGCCTGCGCCAGCTGGAACAGGTCCAGGCCTTCACGCCGGACGCGAAGGTCGAAATAGATCAGCACGACGGCGATCTGGAAGACGGGGTTGACGAGCGAGTCGACGATCACGCCAGTCGCACCCGAGATCCAGATGACGATCACGGGCGAGATGACTAGCTGAAGCAGCGTCTGTCCCAACGCGATGAATGCGCTCAGTGCGAAGCGCACCGCATAAAAGACGATGAAGATCAAGAAGACGATCAGGAACGTGCGCCACCAGCGGCCTTCGACGAGTCGCCAGCTGCGGCTCATCGCGGCTCCAAGACCCGCGTTCTCGATGAACATCACCGGCATGACCACCAACCAGCTCACCCAGATCCAGATCCACAGCGGAAGGAGACAGAACGCGATCACCATCAGACCGAAGAGGAGCCAGTAACCGAGGAGCTGAAAGTAGCGGCGCATCACGCCTCTCAATACGCCTGCCGGGGTGACCGGGCGGCCGAGCGCGGATTCGCACGCGGCGAACGTAACCGCCCCGTAGAAGAAGGGAATCAGCACCAGGGAGATCACAAGGACGACCGCTGCCGCGACCAGGGTCGGCCCGAGGAAGCTCAGATTGGGCGCCTCGCCTGGGGTGGTCGATTGAAGAAGTCCGTTGAACAGTGCGTAGGAGAAGAACCCAGAAAGACCAGCCGTAGGCAGCGACACGAGCACCGAGAGTCCCGCGAAAAGAAGGAAGTGGCGCCGGTACATCCGAAAGGTTTCGTCGAGGAGATCGCCGATCTCGAGCGGGCGCAGCCGGAGCGGGGGTTTGGCGCTCACCTCCGCCAATTGTGGGCTACCACCTGGGTTGATTCGCCCCGAGAGCTCGCGGCCGAATGGGCACACCCCCGGCGGGGCCCTCCCTCGTTTTCGGCTCCCCTGCGCGCAAGCGGCGATAACGATGGGACCTATTGATTGCCCCCGAGCCGGCGACGCCTACCGCGCACGAACTTAGCGCGCGCGTGCGGCGTTGCCAACCCAGGTTGTTAAGCCGAGCAGCCTCCAGGCCTGGCGACGGTTAGGGTTTGGCCGCCCCTGTGCCCGCGGGTTCCTTGTGACGGTGCTTGACCGGCGTGAACTTGAGGCTGTCCTCGCCGTCGACGTCGATCTGAACCGTGTCGCCCCGCGTGATCTTTCCGCGCAGCAGATGCTCGGAAAGCTGGTCTTCGATCCGGTTTGTGATGACGCGCCGCAGGGGCCGCGCGCCATAGGTCCGGTCGTAGCCTTCCTTGGCGAGCAGGTCCTTGGCGGCATCCGTCACCTCGATCGTTATCTGCTGCTCCACCAGGTGCTTGCTCAGCTTGTTCAGCTGCAGATCGACAATCTGCCGGATCTGTCCCGTCGTCAGGCTCTTGAACACGACCACCGCATCGACGCGGTTGAGAAACTCTGGCCGAAACATCCGCTTGAGCTCCTCGTCGATTTTTTCTTTCGTGTTCTTGTGACGGCGCTCGACCTCTTCCGACTCGTCGACGACCGCCGGCTGGAACCCGAGTGACGTGCCTGCCTGGTTGACGTCTCGAATGCCGAGGTTGGAGGTCATGATGATCACGGTGTTCGCGAAGTTGACCACCTTGCCCTTGGCGTCGCTGAGGCGCCCGTCTTCGAGGATCTGCAGCAGCATGTTGAACACTTCGGGGTGGGCCTTCTCGATCTCGTCGAAGAGGATCACGGAGTAAGGCCGGCGCCGCACAGCCTCGGTCAGCTGGCCGCCCTCGTCGTAACCGACGTAACCGGGAGGTGAGCCGACCAGTCTTGCGGTCGTGTGCCGCTCCATGAACTCGGACATGTCGAGCTTGATCAAATTGTCTTCCGAGTCGAACAGGTACTCGGCAAGGGCACGCGCCAGCTCGGTCTTCCCGATGCCGGTTGGTCCCAGGAAGATGAACGAGCCGATCGGGCGCCGCGGGTCTTTCAGGCCCGCCCGGGCGCGCCGCACCGCCTGCGAGACAGTCTTGATCGCCTCGTCCTGGCCGACCATCCGCTTGTGGAGCTCTTCCTCCATGCGAAGCAGTCGCGACGTCTCTTCTTCGACCAGCCGAGACACGGGCACGCCTGTCCAGGCGGCCACGATTTGCGCGATGTGTTCTTCGTTGACCTCGGGGACCGTCTCACCTAGCTTGTCACGCCACGCGGCTTCCTTGAGCGCAAGCTTGTCCTGCAGCTTCTTGACCTTGTCGCGCACGCTCGCTGCGGCCTCGAAGTCCTGCTTGTTGACCGAGTCGTCCTGGTCCGACCGATGCTTCTTGATCTCCTTCTGCAGCTCCTTGAGCTCGTCTGGGATGGTCGTCAGCTTCATCCGGACGCGGGCGGACGCTTCGTCGATCAGGTCGATCGCCTTGTCAGGCAGAGCTCGGTCGCTGACATAGCGATCGCTCAGCACGGCCGCGGCATGCACGGCGTCGTCGGTAATGGTCACCCGGTGGTGCTTCTCATACAGCGACTTCACGCCGTTCAGGATGTCGATCGTCTGCGCGACACTCGGCTGGTCGACATACACCGGCTGGAAGCGGCGCTCGAGAGCCGCGTCCTTCTCGATGTACTTGCGGTACTCGTTGAGCGTCGTGGCGCCAATGCACTGAATCTCGCCACGTGCGAGAGCGGGCTTGAGAATGTTGGCTGCGTCGATCGCGCCCTCAGCCGCGCCAGCACCCACCAGCGTGTGAAGCTCGTCGATGAAGAGGACGACCTCGCGACTCGACCGGATCTCGTCGAGGATCTTCTTGAGACGCTCTTCGAACTCACCGCGGTACTTGGTCCCTGCCACGAGGGCGCCCATGTCCAGCGTCAGCACCCGCTTGTGCTGCAGCGACTCCGGGACGTTGCCCAGGTTGATCTGCTGAGCCAGACCCTCGGCGATGGCGGTCTTGCCCACGCCTGGTTCGCCGATCAGGGCCGGGTTGTTCTTGGTCCGGCGGCTGAGGATCTGGATGACGCGTTCGATCTCCGTTTCGCGTCCGATCACAGGATCGAGCTGGTTGCGGCGCGCAAGCTCGGTCAGGTCGCGACCGAACTGGTCGAGCAGCGGCGTCTTCGACGGTTTCTTGGGAGCCGGCTCCGCCTCGGTCTCCGCGCTGGAGTCGTGGAGCAGCCGCTCGATCTCGGAGCGTACCTTCTCGAGCGTTGCGCCCAGGTCTTCGAGGACGTGAGCTGCGATGCCCTCACCTTCGATCAGCAACCCAAGCAGGAGGTGCTCGGTGCCGACGTAGTTGTGGCCCATCCGGCGCGCTTCCTCGAAGGAGATCTCGATCACCTTCTTGACACGCGAGGTCGGAATGATTTGCTGGATGATGATCCGCTCGTTCCGCCCGAGGACCGACTCGATGGTCTGGCGGACTTTGCCGATCTCCACGCCAAGGTTGTTGAGGACCTTGGCGGCCAGGCCTTCACCCTCGCGAAGCAAGCCCAGGAGCAGGTGCTCGGTGCCGATATAGCTGTGGTGCGATCGTTCTGCTTCTTCTTGAGCGAGCGTCAGAACCTTCTTGGCCCGCTCAGTAAATCTCTCAAACGGATACAAGGTCTATTCCTCCTGGATTCCTACGCCTAGGGTGGGGCCAGCACCTCCTCGAACGTTGCTTTGGCACCTCTCGGTACCTCCGCACCTAATATAAACGTCCAACTCGACCAACGGATTTCTTTGGGCGGAGGCGCGGTGAGACCGTTTCTCGGGCGCCTTGGCGGTTACCTCCCTGCGGCGATCGCCCTGGCCCTTCCTGTCGCCTTCTTACCCGCAGCGGAAGACTCCTTCATCCTGCCGCGCGCGTCGATCGTGATCATCGGTGCCTGTCTGGGGGCTGGGTTGGCCTTGATTGTGCCCAGCGTGGTCCGTTTGGAAACAATGCGCTGGCCGCTTGCTGCCGCAGGCGCTGCAGCGTTCCTCGCCTTTGTTTTCTCAATCTCGTGGCCTCTGAGCTTCTCCGGCTCATACACACGATACGAGTCCTTGCCGATGCGGATCGCCTATCTCGGCCTGTTCGCCGGGGCCGTCTGGCTCATGCGGAGCAAGCGGCAACGCGACTGGGTGGTGGCGGCATTGGTCTTCGGGACTGGGGTGGCCTGCCTCGAGGCATTGCTCCAATGGGCTGAACAGGTGCCCTACCGCCCGGACGGGAACCTCGGGAACGCCAACCTCCTGGGCGCGTTGATAGCGATGGCCTTTCCTCTGGCGGTCATGCGCGGGCTGCGAGGCGACAGATTCACGGTTGCCTGGTGGATGGCTGTTGCGGTCCTGATCGGCGGACTCTTCGCCACGACCTCCCGGAGCGGCGCTCTTGGAGCGGTCTCGGGCTGCTTGGTATTGATTGTGCTTGGCTTTCGGAGCAGGCGCCGCGTGGTTGTCTCCGCGTTGGCCGCGGGCGGGGTGCTGGCGGCGGCGCTGTGGGCGATCGTTGCGGGCCCACTGAGCCAGCTCAACGGCGACCCTGCTCAAAGCCGACTCCAGCTGTGGCCGGATGCCCTCCACATGATCGCTGCACGCCCGCTGACCGGCTGGGGGGAGGACGCCACCGGCCTCGTGCTCGGCCGGTTTGTCACCGGCAACTGGGCTCCTGGAGTGACCTATGACCGCACGCACTCAGGGATTCTCGAGATCGGAGCCACGCAAGGGGTCATCGGACTCGTCGCGATCAGCTTGATCTTGGTCGTGCTGTTTCGGGCCGTCTATCGATACCGCTTCAGCGACTCAGTTGCGGCCCTCGGAGGAGCCTGTGTTGGATACAGCATCTCGGTCCTCTTCAATTTCGATTGGGCCCCCGCCACGGGTGCTTTCTGGCTCGTTGCAGGAACGTTGTGGTCAGCGGTCCGCAGCGTTCAGGCCGATCAGGTCGCGCCGGCGACGACGCCGGCTCCGACGGCGGGCGTCCCGGCGGCGTGGCGATCTGTCGCTGCGATCGTGATGGCGCTGGCGGCGCTCGTGCTCGGAGCCCTGCCCGTGCTGGCCGACATCTGGTATCTGCAAGGGCGCGCCGAGCTGGCGGTGCGCATCGACCCGCTACAGGCGCGCTATCACTGGGCCCTCGGCCAGGGTCTCGTCGCGCGTGGTTCGGCGGCCCAGGGTGTGGAGGAGATGAGACATGCAGCGGCCCTGGGCGAGAGCGACCCGGGTCTCTATGTTGAGCTCGGCGACGCGGAAGCTCAGCTGGGCCGGATCGCCGATGCCCGCCGGGACTACCGCCGAGCCCTTGAGATCGACGCTTACTACGCTCCCGCGAGCCAGCGGCTGGCCGCCATGGGAAGTTGAGGCGAACGAAAGGAAGGCAACTCGGCTTGTCAAGAACCGACGGCGCTGGAGGCTAGGACTCGTCCTCTACGTCGTCGTATTCCGCCGGCCCCGACTCGGCACGCCCGTTGGCCAGGCTGGCCGGCGGTGCCGAGAGCTGCTTCAGGCTCAGAGAGATGCGCCGGCGGGCGGTGTCGATCCCGATCACCTTGACCTGGAGCGTCTCCCCCACCTTCAGCACGTCCTCTGTCCGCTCCACGTGATCCCACGACAGCTCGGAGATGTGGAGCAAGCCCTCGATCCCTTGCATGATCTGAAGGAAGGCGCCGTACTTCTTGGTCTTGGTGACCTGCCCTTCGACGATCGAGCCGATGGGCATCGACTGCACGAGCCGTTCCCACGGGTCCTGCTGCAGCTGCCGCAGGGACAGCGAGATCCGCGTCTGCTCGGGGTCGAGCTTGATCACCTTCACCGTGACCTCTTCCCCCAGCTGGAGGACGTCGGTCACCTTGGAAACACGATCCCACGACAGCTCGGAGATGTGGATCAATCCATCGGCGCCGCCGATGTCCACGAACGCCCCGTAGCTTGTGATGCCTGAAACCGTCCCCTTGACGGTGGCTCCGGTCTGAAGCCTGCTGAAGAGCTCTTCCCGCTTGCGGGCGCGATCCTCGTCCTCGGCGGCCTTCTGGCTGACGATCAGCCGGTTGCGCTTTCGGTTGACTTCGAGAATCTTCACCGGGATTCGCTGGCTGACCAGCGACTCCAGGCTGCCGGCATAAGCTCGCGCGACCTGGCTCGATGGCAAGAAGCCCCGCAGGCCGAGGATGTTGACGATCAGTCCGCCCTTGTTCTGCTCACGCACATCGGCTTCGATCACCGACCCGTCTGCCTGCTTCTCAGCTGCCACGATCCACGTCGTCTCCGCCCGCGCGCGGCGCAGGCTGAGGACCACGTTGCCTTCCTCGTTCTCCGGCTGGAGGACATAGACCTTGATCTGGTCGCCGGGCTCGAGCCCGACCGCGTCCACATCGCCGCGCATCCCGAGCTCCTTGCTCGAGATCACGCCTTCAGCCTTCGCGCCAATGTCCACCAGGACCTCATCCGCGTCGACCCGCACAACGATTCCATCGACGATGTCCCCATGGTTGGGGGTCTTGAAAGCCTCCGACTCGTAGTGGAGGTAGTCTTCCATGGTCATCGGGGCGGATAAGTCTCGGTCGGCGTCCTCCTTTTGCTCGGTCAGGACAGCACCGGACTCATTGAACAACGCACTTTCCCCCTAAGGTTTATTGGTGTGGTGTTGGTCGTCAAAACGGCCTCCGCCAATACGAACTGCCATTGTAACCCAGAACTGACGGTTATCCAGGAAACACCTTGGAGAGATCGTGGTTGTCGATCAGCCTCGTGGTTCCGATCCGAACCGCGAGCACCGCCAGGGTCCCGGGAGGCGCAAAAGTCTCCGGATCGACGACCTCGGCGTACTCGACACCGGCGAGCGGCTCTGCCTCCAACCGGTCGCAGAGCACCCTCCGAAGCTGCACCGGACGCTGCTCCCCGGCTGCATAGGCGGCTGTCGCCAGGCGCAGGGCCGAGCTCAGAGACGCGGCAGCGATACGTTCTTCGGGGCCCAGGTACGCGTTGCGCGAGCTCAACGCCAGCCCGTCCGCCTCCCGGACCGTGGGGCAAACGCGGATCTCGACCTGGAAATCGAGATCCCGTGCGAGCCGCTTCACGACCGCCGCCTGCTGGGCGTCCTTCTGCCCGAAGTACGCGCGGTCGGGTTCCACGGCGTTGAGCAGCTTGCTGACCACAGTCGCCACGCCGTCGAAATGACCCGGACGGGCAGATCCCTCGAGCGGGTCCCCGATGCCCGAGACGTGCACGCGAGTGCCGGACCCCGCGGGGTACATGACCTCGACGGAGGGTTTGTAGACGGCATCGACGCCGGCCCGGGTCATGAGCTCGGTGTCGTGGGCTGGGTCGCGCGGGTAGCGCGCGAAGTCCTCGCCAGGCCCGAACTGGATCGGGTTCACGAAGAGGCTGACCACGGTGATCCTGTTTTCGCGGCGCGCCTGCTCGATCAGGCTGCGATGGCCGGCATGAAGCGCCCCCATGGTCGGCACCAGCCCGATCGAGAGCCCTTGAGCGCGCCACCGCCGCGACGCGGCGTGCATCGCGGCGGGAGCTTCGAATACGGCGAACGGGCTACCCGGCGCCGTACTTGACCTCTTGAATTTCTCCGTCTTTTGCCGGCGCCGGCGTCGAGCCGTTGGCCGAGTACCCGTGCTCGGGACCAGGGAACTCGCCGGTCTCTACCTCTCGGGCAAACCGCTGGGCGGCGTTGCCGATCTCCTCGGCGAGGTTGGCGTAGCGCTTGACGAACTTTGGCGCCTTGCCGGTGGTGAGCCCGAGCATGTCGTGGTACACCAGCACCTGGCCGTCGGTGCCTGGTCCCGCCCCGATGCCGATCGTCGGAATGCGAAGGGCCTGGGTGACCTTGCTTCCGAGATCGCTGGGCACGCCCTCGAGGACGAGGCTGAACGCGCCCGCCTGCTGGAGAGCCTTGGCGTCGGCCAGGATCCGCGCGGCCTGAGCCTGGCCCTTGCCCTGCACCTTGAAGCCGCCCATCTGATGGACGAACTGAGGCGTCAGCCCAAGGTGGCCCATGACCGGTATCCCGAGCTCGGTCAGGCGGCGCGTGATCTCGATCACGGGACCGCCACCTTCCATCTTGATCGCGTGCATGCCACCCTCTTGAAGGAAGCGCCCGGCGCTCGCGATCGCCTGCTCGGCGGACACGTGATACGACATGAACGGCATGTCGCCGACCAGCAACGCCTGGCGGGAGCCCCTCGCGACGGCCTTGGCGTGGTGGATCATCTCGTCGAGGGTCACCGGCAGCGTGGTCGGGTAACCGAGCATCACCATCCCGAGGCTGTCCCCGACCAGCAGGATCGGAATGCCTGCCTCGTCGAGAATCCGCGCGCTCAGGAAGTCATACGCGGTGATCACCGAGAAGCGGCGATGCTCGTCCTTGAACCTCTGAACGTCCAGCACCGTTGTCATGTGCGCCGTCTCCTTCGGGTCGCTGCCGCTCGAGCGGTCAACGCCCTTCGCATCTGCTCGGCCGCCGCAGGCTCAAGGCCCGCCTCCACTGCGATCTCGAGCGCGATCAGGCCGAGCATACGATATAAATCCGCCGTGGGTCCCGAGAGGGCGGCGAGGTGCCGCTCGACCGTGTTCACGTCTCCCCGCCGGACCGGCCCCGTGAGCGCCGCCACGAATCCCCGCCGGCGCACGCTGGCGAGGGTTCCCTCTGTGAGGGCGAGCAGCCCGGCGGTCGCCTCTTTCTCGCTCCAACCGGCGGCCTGGAGCAGCTGAACCCCCTCACCGAGCAGGACGTCGACGTAGTTCGATGCGAAGACGGCGGCCGCGTGGTACGCGACGCGGTCCTTGTCGCCCACGTGCCTCGGCTCGGCGCCGAGGGCGCGGGCGAGAGAACGAAGGCGGCGCATCAAGGCCGGGGAGGTGGCGTCGACCGCGACGGTGATTCCCTGGAACGCCGATGGGTCACGCGGCGCGGGAAACGATTGCAACGGGTGAAATGAGCCGACCGCGTGGTCGCGGAGCGCGTCCAGCACACCCAGCGCCAGGGCGCCGCTTACGTGGACAAAGCTCAGCCGCCGCGATAGCTTCAAGCGTGCGAACTTTGCGGCGACCTCTTCGACCGCTTGATCCGGGACTGCCAGGAATACGATGCCGAACGACGGCGGCTTGATGAACGCTGTGCCTCCAGGCACCAACGAGGTGAGCTGGCCGGCCGCTCGAAAGGCCTGCTCAAGACTCCGGCCGAGGTTTCCCCGGCCCACGACGAAGAGTCGTTCTGGCGTTCTAGCTCGCTGAGGAGCTGGCGGCCGGCGCTTGCGGCGCCCCGCGCGCGAGGATCTCGTCCAGCTGGTGACCATCGAGCGTCTCGACCACCTTCAGCTGCTCGACCACTATGTCCATCTGGTGACGCTGCTGGGTGAGGATCCCCTTGGCGGTCTGATAGCCGTGGTCGACGATGCTGCGGATCTCCTCGTCGATGATCGCGGCAACCTCCTCCGAATAGTTTCTCTGCTCGCCGAGGTCGCGGCCCAGGAAAACGAGCTCTTCCCGGTGACCCATCGCCACGTTGCCCAACTTGTCCGACATTCCCCACTGGGTCACCATCCGGCGGGACATCTGGGTCGCCTTGAGGATGTCGTTCTCAGCCCCGGACGTGATGTCGCCGAATACGAGCTCCTCGGCGACGCGGCCGCCCATGATGCCGGCGATCTGGTCCATCAGCTCGTCTCGCGAAATGAGGTACTTGTCCTCCTCAGGCAGGCTCATCGTCCAGCCCAATGCCATGCCGCGAGAGATGATCGAGACCTTGTGCACCGGGTCGGTGTGCGGAAGCGCCTTCATGACGAGGGCATGACCGACTTCGTGGTAGGCGATGATCTCCTTTTCGTGATCTGAGATGCGCCGGCTCTTGCGCTCGGGGCCGGCGATCACCCGCGCGATAGCCTCCTCGAGCTCGTCCATCCCGATGACCTTCTTGTTGGCCCGCGCGGCCAGGATCGCCGCCTCGTTGATGAGGTTGGCCAGGTCGGCGCCGCTGAAGCCCGGCGTCTGGCGCGCCAGCACGTCGAGGTCGACCGTGGAGTCGAGCGGCTTGTTGCGTGCATGCACGTCGAGGATCGCGCGGCGGCCTTTGATGTCGGGCCGGTCGAGGGTCACGTGGCGGTCGAACCGGCCGGGCCGCAGCAGGGCCGGGTCGAGCACGTCGGGCCGGTTGGTGGCCGCGATGACGATGACGTGGGTGTTGGTGTCGAAGCCGTCCATCTCAACCAGCAGCTGGTTGAGGGTCTGCTCGCGCTCGTCATGACCGCCGCCGAGGCCGGCGCCACGCTGGCGGCCGACCGCGTCGATCTCGTCGACGAACACGATGCAGGGCGAGTTCTTCTTGGCCTGGTCGAACAGGTCGCGGACGCGGCTCGCGCCGACACCGACGAACATCTCGACGAACTCCGATCCGGAGATCGAGAAGAAAGGTACGCCCGCCTCTCCCGCCACAGCCTTGCTGAGAAGCGTCTTGCCCGTGCCTGGAGGCCCGACGAGCAGACAACCCTTCGGGATGCGTGCCCCGAGGGCCACGAACTTCTCGGGATATTTCAAGAACTCGACGATCTCCGAGAGCTCCTGTTTAGCCTCCTCCACCCCTGCCACGTCCGCGAAGGTGATGGCGGGCTTGTCGCCGGCGATCAAGCGCGCGCGAGAACGACCGAACGAGATTGCCTGGTTGTTGCCGCTCTGCGTCTGTCTGAGCACCCACCACATGAACGCGGCGATCAGGATCACAAGGATGATGTTGGGCAGCAGCACCTGAAGCAGGTAGCTTCCGCTGCTGTTCTTGTCGTAGAAGACGTCGACATGGTCCGTGGTGATCAGGTCGGTCAGCCACTGCGGGTTGCCGGTGGTGTCCCCCAGCTCGACGTTGTGCTTTTTGCCTGCGGCATCGGTTGCGGTGCCCTCGGTGCCGTTGATCTCCAGGGACTTGACGTTGTCCTGCGAGGCCTGGCTGATCATGTACGAGAGGTGCCAGTCGGTCGAGGTCCCGCCGTTCTGCAGCGATTGCCACGTGAACCAGAACACCAGGCCGAGCACGACGACCAGTGCGAAATAAAACAGGCTGGAGCGGGGAAAACGGCTCAACTCGACTCTCCTCGAGGGCTGATCGGTTTTCCTAGCCTAGCAACTTTCCTAGTCCAACGGTCTGGCATCGGCGAGATGGCGACGTGCAGCGCGGGCTCGCCCGCACGCCGCGCGAGATCTGCGTCCACCGCGACTCCTGGAACCCACGCGAGCCGGTCTCCCGCGAACACCAGCGGCCACGAGTCGCGCTCCTCTCGTGGAACGCGAGCGTCGACCAGGATGTCCTGCAGCTTGCGCGAACCTCTCCCGACCGAAGGCCGCATCCGCAGCCCCGGCCGGCGAAATCCCACGTGCAGGCGCGCGCCGGGCCGCAGGTGCGCGGCGTCGGGATCGTCGCAGCCGCTGCAGCTCTTGACGTCGAGTCGCAGCTCGCGGATCTCGGCCCCGGTGCCGGCCTTCGGGCGCGCAACCACTTCCATGTAGGAGCCCACGATACGAAAACGCCGACCTCCAGGAAGGTCCACACCTCGCCCGCCTCGTCCGCCTCTGACCAGCCTGAGCATCGAAGCGAGGTGCGCGCGCGACAGCGCCGGCTGAGAACCTCCGGCCCGTGCGTACAGGACTTTCATGAGCTCGACCGCCAGCGGCTCTCGCATCTGCGCTACATCCGGCGCCGCGGGCATTCCCTCTCCGAGCAGGGAATCCACCTCCCGTTCGACGGCCTGCTGCATGGCCGAGGCCTGCCGGGCGACGGCGTAAAACCGGCGAGCGATGCCCGGGCGGTCGCGCTCGAGGGCGGGGAGAATTTCATGTCGTACGCGCGCGCGCGCGAAGTGGTGGTCGGCGTTCGCCGGGTCGTCATAGGCGGTGATTCCGGATTGGTCGAGAAACTCGACCACATCACGTCTCCACACCGCGAGCATCGGCCGAACGTAAACGCCGCGAGTCGCGGGCATGCCGCGCAGGCCCGGCAACCCACATCCCCGCATCAGGTGGAGGACAACGCCTTCGACCACATCGTCAGCCGTGTGAGCAAGGGCGACGACGTCGGCCGCGACCCGTGCTCGTGCCCGCTCCAGGAATTCGTAGCGCAGGGTGCGCGCCCCGGCCTGTACCGAGCCGCGAGGCATCGGCGTCGTGCGACGTTCGGTGACCAGCTCCACGCCCAATCGGGCGCACAGCTCGCGGACTTGATCCGCGACTCGGTCGGAACCCGCTCGCAGCGCATGGTCAAAATGGGCCGCCGCCACATCGAAGGCGAGCCGGTTCATGGCGACCAGCAGCGCGGTCGAATCGGGGCCGCCCGAAATGGCGACAAGCACACGATCGCCGGAGCCGATGAGCCCGGAGGCCTGGATGCCCTGGAGGAGCGCGTTGGAAGGAGTGGGTTGCTGCATGGTGGTGCCGGCTGGACTCGAACCAGCGACAACGCGATTATGAGTCGCGCGCTCTACCACCTGAGCTACGGCACCGCGCAAGCCGGGCGCGACGTGGGCGCCCTCAGAGGAGAAGATCCTATCTTGCGGTTTGTGCCCGCGCCTTGAGCTTGCGCTTCTTGATCCGCCGCTTGGCGAGCGCCACTCGCTTCCTCTTGTTCAAGTCTTCTCCAGAATGGGGTGGCCCGACGCCTGGCGTCGTGGTTGGGTGCACGATGGTTGCGGAGGTCGGATTCGAACCGACGACCTTCGGGTTATGAGCCCGACGAGCTGCCGCTGCTCCACTCCGCGTCCAGAGTATACCGCCGGGCTTCAGACCGACCCGCGATCAGTGGGTGTGGGGCGAGGCCGAAGGCGATGCGGCAGCAGGCGGCGTCGGGGAGGGTGACGGCGCCGCGGTGACGAGGTAGAGCCGCTCCTGCGGTTTCGAATACCCGTTGAGCCTCGCCTCCTCCTCATCGGCCGCGCCTGAGGTGATGGCCTGCACATCCTTCTTGTAGCCCTGGTTCTGGGCGGACAGGACGACGTTCTGATTGCGCAGATCAGCCACCTGCTGGCTGAGCTTGTGCCCGACGTATGCCTCCTGGGCGAAGGCGACGCCGGCCCAGATCAACGCCACCATCACGACCGCGATGACCACTGCATGGCGCGCACCGAACGCGCTCGTGCGCAAAGTGCCGGAGGCGACAATGACTCTGTTGTATCTCATGCTGGATCGTGATCAGGACTCTTGCGGAGCGGAAGGCGACTATAACAAACGCCCCCTGGGCTAGAGATCGCTGAGTGGGTTGACTTCCAGAGATTTGGGCCCGAGGTGGTGCAGATGCTAGGAGGCGCCGAGCAACGCAGCGCGCGCATCCGTTGATGCGCAAGCGAGTAGCGCAGAAGCCGACGACGCAGATGCGCCGCATCGGGCACAAAGATCCGACGGCAATCCCGCTCAGCGGTCTCCCAGGCTTTGTTCCCAACGTTTCGCGATGTCGTCCGGCTCGAGGTCTCGGAAGGTCAGGCCCTCCTCGCGCAGAGATGCTTCGGCTTTGGAGAAGCGGCTGCGGAATCTCTGACCCGCCACGCGCAGCGCATCCTCGGGGTTGACCTTTATCCGGCGCGCCAGTGAGACGACCGCGAAGAGCAGGTCGCCCATCTCGTCGAAGGTTTGCTTTGCATCTGTGGCAGCCGCGAGCTCGAGCGCCTCCTCCGCGATGGAATCCGCTGCGTCCTTCGATGAAGCGAAGTCAAAGCCCACGCGCGCCGCCCGTTTCTGGAGTCCGAGCGCCCAGGCCAATGCCGGCATCGTCGCCGGCACGCGATCGACCACCGATTCTTCCTTGCCCGCTTTACGAGCCTCGTGAGCCTTCTGGTGCTCCCAGTTGCGCAGCACCTCCTCGGCGTTGGCGACCGAGGTCGTGCCAAAGACGTGCGGATGGCGCGCGACCATCTTCGCCGCGACCGCTTCCGAGACCTGGGCGGCGTCGAACCGGCCCTCCTGCGCTGCGATCTCAGCGTGCATCGCGACCTGAAGCAGGAGATCGCCGAGCTCTTCTTTGATCTTTGCGTCGTCTCCCGAATCGATCGCCTCCAGAAGCTCGTACGTCTCTTCGAGCAGGTAGGGTCGAAGCGAGTCATGCGTCTGCTCGCGATCCCACGGGCAGCCGTCGGGGGCACGAAGCCGCGCGACGACCTCGAAGATCGCCTCGATTCCTGGTGAGTACGGCTTCTCGTTCGAGTCGGGCACGGGCTTTGATTCTGGCATCAGCCGTGTGGAACCGCGACCGCGCCATGTCCGGAGCCGTACAGGTCGGCCATCTCGTCAAGCAGCCGCAGCAGATCGGTTTGCCACCCTTCTCCCTGCCTCCGCATCTTCAAACGGTTCGGCGCGACGGCGATCCTGCCCGGCATCCGGCGCGACAGCTCGTCGACGTCGAGAAAACGCTCGGGGTCGACTCGAATCACGATGTCATGGCCGTCGGCCACCACGCCGCGGAGGCCCATCCGCTGGCCGCGCAGCTTGATCCGCAACGAGTACGCGAGGTTGTCGAGCTGCGCCGGGCCTGGTCCGTAACGGTCCTCGAGCGAACGCAAAACAGCATCCAGCTCCTCTTCGTCCTCGGTGCCGGCGAGCTGCCGGTACGCGCCCAGCCTGAGCTTCTCGTCGCGGATGTATGACCGCGGTATGAAATGGTCGAGCGGCAGGTCGAGGTTCATCTCGGTCGTCGACAGCACATCGCCGACCGCGGTTTCTTCCGAGCCGCTGCGCATCTTCGAGACCGCGCTCTGAAGCATCTGCAGGTACATCTCGAAACCGACCGCCGCGATCGCGCCGTGCTGCTCCGTCCCGAGCAGGTTGCCGGCGCCCCGGATCTCTAGGTCGCGGAGCGCGATCTTGAAACCCTGCCCTAGCTCGTGCAGCCCCGAGATCACATCCAGCCGTTTGTCGGCCTGCTCGGTCAAGGAGCGGCGCGGGTCATAGAGGAAGTACGCGTAGGCGCGCCTCCCCGACCGGCCGACTCGACCGCGCAGCTGATACAGCTGGGCGAGCCCAAAACGGTCGGAGCGCTCGACGATGATCGTGTTCACGTTCGGAATGTCGAGGCCTGACTCGATGATCGTCGTGCAGACGAGCACATCGAACTTGGCGGACTCGAACTCCACCATCACGTGCGCCAGCTCGTCTTCGCCCATCTGGCCGTGCCCGATCGCGACGCGCGCATCGGGAACGAGGTCCTGGATGCGTTCGGCCGCCTTCTGGATGGTCCGCACACGGTTGTGGACGTAGTAGACCTGGCCGCCGCGCTGCAGCTCGCGCGTGATCGCCTCTCGAACGAGCTCGTCCTCGTCGGCGGTGACGTAGGTCTTGATCGGCTGACGCTCTTCGGGCGGAGTCTGGATCACGCTCATGTCACGGATTCCGCCCACCGCCATGTGCAGCGTTCGCGGAATCGGGGTCGCCGAAAGCGACAGGACATCCAGCTGAGTCCGCAGCTTCTTCAACCTTTCCTTCTGCATCACGCCGAACCGATGCTCCTCGTCCACGATCAGCAGACCCAAACGTTTGAAGCGGACGTCACGCTGAAGCAGCCTGTGAGTGCCGACGACGATGTCGACCTGGCCTGCCTTGATGCCTTCGATGTTGCGAGCCTGCGTCTCGTCGTCGACGAATCGCGACAGCATCTCGACGACGACGGGGAACTTGGCGAGCCGTTCGCGAAAGACGTGAAAGTGCTGCTGGGCGAGCACGGTGGTCGGCGCGAGCAGAGCGACCTGCTTTCCGCTCATCGCCGCCTTGAATGCCGCGCGCAGCGCCAGCTCGGTCTTTCCGAAACCGACGTCGCCGCACAGCAACCGGTCCATCGGGCGGTCGGACTCCATGTCCGCCTTGATCTCCGCCATGGCGGCGACCTGGTCGGGAGTCTCCTCATATGGAAAGGACGCCTCCAGCTCAGCCTGCCATGCGGTGTCGGGGGCGAACGCAATGCCCGGCCGCGCCTCCCGTTGCGAGTAGATCTTGAGCAGCTCGTCAGCCACGTCCTGCACGACCTTTCGCGCTCGACCTCGCGCGCGCGTCCAGTCGGTGGTCCCAAGACGGTGGAGCGCCGGCTGTCCTTCGCCGCCGAGATACTTCTGAACACGGTCCAGGTTCTCGACCGGCACGAAAAGGCGATCTCCCTCCGCGTACTCGAGCTCGAGGTACTCGCGATGAGCTCCTTCCGACTCGATCAGCCGCATTCCTTTGAAGAGGGCGACCCCGTGATCCACGTGGACGACCAGCTCGTCCGGGGCGAAATCAAGAGTGAACTCCCTGGTCAGGTCCTGGGCCCGGGCCCGGCTGCCGCGAGAGGCGCGTGAAGGCCGGCGCAGCCGGCCGAAGAGCTCGGCGTCGGTGGCGAGCTGGAACCCGATCTGTTCCTGCGAGCAGCCCGCCGTGATATCGACGTCCGCGCGCCGAAGAGCAGGTTCCAGCTCGAGATCCAGGTCGAGCTCCGCCTCGCCGACCGTGGCCCTGACTCCGCCCTCGTCGAGGAACGCCTTCAGCCGCTCGTCCTGCTCCGTGGCGAAGATCACCGTCGCGGCAACGCTCAGCTCGGCCAGCTCGGCCACCGCCCGCGGCCGCCCGACCAGCGGCTTCGACTCGGTCCACCCGAGGTCGATCGCGTCACCGGCCGGTTCACCGGCCGTCAGCCGAAGACGCGACCGCCCGGCAAAATCGTCGAGCCTGTCGACGCTGACGATGGGGAGCGTGAAGCCGCGCGGCAGCTCGCCCCCGCCGGATTCGGCCGCCGCCAGCATCTGGGCTTCGTCGATCAGCGAACGAGCGTCCGCGAGCTGGCGTTCCGAATCAAAATCCAGCACTGCCACGCCGCTGGGCATGTGGTCCATGAGGGACGGCCGCGACGGGTCAAGGTAACCGGCGTAGTACTCGACCCCTGGAAATGCGCCGCCAGACTCCAGCCGCGCGAGCTCGTCCTCCCAGTCGGAAAGGACGTCGGCGCGCAGGCTCTCCAACGAAACCGCCCCCCGGAGCCGAGCGACGGCGGCCGCTCCGCGGCCTGGACCGAGCAACAGCTCCCTCCCCGTCCTTATCGATGCTTCAGGCACGGCCATCACAGATCGCTGGTTTTCGGGGTCGAACAGGCGGAGCGTCTCGATGACGTCTCCTGCCCACTCCGCTCGAACGGGCGCGTCGGCCGCGGCGGGAAACACGTCGAGGATGCCGCCTCGCAGTGCGAACTGGCCGCGGTCCTCGACCAGCGCCTCTCTCGAGTACCCGAGCTCGACCAGGCGCAGCGCGACGGCCACGGGGTCGGGACCTCGACCCGGACCCAGCACGATGGTTCCGTCGAGCAGGTCACCCGGCGAGATCGTCTGCCGGGTCATCGCACGCCGAGACGAGACGACCGCAATGGCGGGCTCATCGCTCGCGCGCGACAGCGCTGCCAGCGCCTCGAGACGCTTGTTGACCGAAGCGTCGAATGCGGGCGGCCGGTCGAGGAAGGAAATTCCGACCTCGGCGAATACGTGCACCTGCGGATGGCCGGCAAGCCAAAGTCGAAGCTCGTCAGCGAAGCGCTCGGGCGCAGGGACCAGGATCAGGACCGGCCGCCGCACGGCGGCGCAGGCCCGGACCACGGCGCCGGCGACGATCGGCCACGCCGCGCGAGGCAGGCGGCCAACCTCGAGCTCGCCTTTGGCGCCGGCGATCCACCGCTCCACCGCGGGCGCGACGGCGATGGTCCGCTTCCACAGCGAGCTCAAGCGAGCTCCTCACAGCCGAGCGACCCCGGCCTGTTGTAGCGATCCATTGCCCGCTCAGCACCCGCGTCGAGCGCCAGCTCGAGCGCGCTCGCCACGCCGTCGATGATTTTGGGGACGCGTTCGGCTTCAGCTTTGGTAAATCGCCCGAGCACGTGCTGGCGGCCCGGCTGAGATCCCTTGCGTGGCGGCTTTCCGATGCCAACGCGGAAGCGCACGAAGTCGGCCGTGCCCAGGGAGTTGATGAGCGAGAGGACGCCGTTGTGGCCCGCGCCAGAGCCCCCTTGCTTGATGCGCATGCGGCACAGAGGCAGGTCGAGCTCGTCGTAGACGACCCAGACATTTTGCGGAGGAACACGAACGTCCTTCACCGCCCTCGCCACGGCTTCGCCAGAAAGGTTCATGTAGGTCTGCGGCAGCACGAGCCACGCGTGATGCGCATCCGAGCGGCCGGCCAGCGACTTCCAGCGCTTGCGATCGATCCTCACCTCGAGCCGCCGCGCGAGCTCGCGCACGCACGCGAAACCGAGGTTGTGGCGCGTGTCGGCATAGTCCTCGTCAGGATTGCCCAGGCCCACGATCAACCGCTCTTCGACGACCAGATTCTCTTGCATTCCAAAATCCAGGTAGACGCATTTAGGCCCGCGGCGAGTGCCGCAGACCCTGCGCGAGTTGAGTTTACGCGGAGCTCAGAAGAGGGGCCCCCGCGAAATCACGGCGTAGCCTCTGATTTCGTGGGGATTAGAGACGTCTCGGAGGGATGTGCAGCCCGGACAGCTCCAGCGCAGCGATCGTGATGCGCGTCATCTCCTCCCGTTGAGCCTCCGACTCGTGGTCCCAGCCCAGCAGGTGCAGCAGCCCGTGCACGCAAAGTAGGCCGAGCTCCGCCTGCTCAGATTCACCGAACTCACTCGCCTGCCGAAGCACCATCGGCCACGAGATGGCGAGGTCGCCCAGGTGCTGCTGCGAGCCCGCAAAAGAGAGGACGTCGGTCACCGCGTCCTGGCCCGCGAAGTCGCGGTTCAGGCGTCGCAGCTCGTCATCCGTCGTCAGCCGGACGGCGATGGTCGCCGCGCCGGCCGGCAAACGCGCTTCCACCTCTGGCACTCGCGCCGCCCGCTGCAGGAGCCCGCGCAATAACGACGGTGGGACGGGCATGCGAATCGCCTTGAAGACCTCCACCTCGAGGCGCGCTCGCTCAACCACCGTCAGCAAGTAAACCCGTTACAGTCCAGCCCGTGCGAATTCTCGTGACCGGAGGCGCGGGGTTCATCGGCTCCCACGTCGTCGATGCGTATCTCGCGGCCGGCCACGAGGTCGCCATCCTGGACAACTTCAGCACCGGGCAGGTTGGAAACGTCAACCCGGCGGCTGCGGTCTACCGGGTCGACCTGCGCGACCAGCCGGAGGTTGAAAAAACCGTGGTTGCATTCCGGCCCGACCTGGTCAATCACCACGCCGCCCAGTCGGAGGTTCCGAAGTCTGTCGCAGACCCCGCCTTTGATGCCCAGGTCAACATCGTCGGAGCGCTGAACCTCCTCAAGGCCTGCGCGGACCACGGCGTGCGCAAGGTCATCTTCAGCTCGACGGGCGGCGCGCTCTACGGTGAACCGGACGTGGTGCCCACGGACGAGGATCACCCGGTGAGGCCGCTCTCGCCGTATGGGACCAGCAAGTTCTCATTCGAGCAGTACCTCGGCACGTTCCGGCGCACCTTTGGATTGGACTACACGGTGCTGCGCTACGCAAACGTCTACGGCCCGCGCCAGGACTTCTACGCCGAGGAGGGCCGGGTGATCGCGATCTTCGCAAGCCGGATGCTGGAGGGCAAGCCCGTCACCATCGACGGGACGGGCGAGCAGTCCCGCGACATGATTCACGTCGGCGACGTGGCGACCGCGAACCTGGCCGCGCTCGAGAGCGGGTCGGCAGGCACGTTCCATATCAGCACTGGAATCCCGGTCAGCATCAACGACCTCTTCCGCAAGCTCGTCCTGCTGACGGACTACAGGCTGGAGCCGGCCTACGGCCCAGCGCGAAAAGGCGACGTCTACCGCATCGCACTGGACAACGGGCGGGCGCGCGCGCACCTTGGGTGGGAACCTCGCGTCAGTCTCGAAGAGGGCCTCAGCGTGACGGTCGAATACTTTCGCCAAGCGATCGTTCGGCCCCGAGCGTGATGCAGGTACTCATATTCCTTCACGGCGTGGGCGCGCGGGCACTCCTCATATTCGCTCTCGTGCTTGCGATCTGGGGCACCTACGGATACTTTCGCCACGCCCAGGTGTCGGGCGGCTTTCGCTCGAGCTACCTGGTGATGGCCGGCCTCACGGCGCTGCAGGGGCTGGTCGGTCTTGCCGCTTTCGCATTCGGAGGCAGGCCAACCGTGCTGCTGCATCTCGTGTACGGAGCGTTCGCGGTCCTGTTCCTTCCGGGGGCCTACGTCTACGCTCACGGAGGATCGCGCCGGCGCGAAGCGGTGATCCTTGCCGGCGCCGCGTGGGTGGTGAGCATCGCTTACTTCCGGGGTATCGCCACCGGCTGAGCGCAGCCTAGACGCGGAACAGAAGGCCCACTCCATAGGTGAGAGCCGCGACGGCCGCACCCACCGTCAGCATCTCGAGGCCCGACTTGACCCCACCCTTGCCCGTGACGAGCGACCGTGCCGAACCGATGCCGAAAAGGAAGATGGCGCTCACCACGAACGCGATCGCGAGCGCCGCGAACCCGTTCACGACGGCCCCGAGCAGCAGCCGGCCGAGCAGGTAGCCCGCCACCGGTATGGCGCCGCCGACCAATGTTGAGATACCGGCGACCAGCCCCTCGCGCGTGGGGTTCTCGAACAGCGAGACGTCCAGGCCCAGCTCTTCGCGGGCCTGGGTCTCGAGCCATACCCTCTTGTCCGAGGTGATGCGACCGACGATCGTTTCGGCCTCTGACGGAGTCAGGCCCTTGGAGCGATAGATCCTCGCCAGCTCCGCGCGCTCCAGCTCGGGCATCGCCTCGATCTCTGCGGCCTCCCGAGCGAGCTGGCCCTCATACACCTCGCGCTGTGACTTGCTCGAGAGGTAGGCCCCACCCGCCATCGAGACCCCCGAGGCGACCATCGCCGACAACCCTCCGATCAGCACGACCCTGGGGTTCACGCTCGCCCCGCCTACGCCGGCAAGCACTCCGAGCGTCGCGGTCAAACCATCGTTGACCCCGTAGATCACGTTCCGGATGCTCTCGATTCCGCCGCCGTGCCACTCCTCGGGCTCGTGCGCCGCTTCAGAGTCGTAGGTGGCCGCCTTACCGGATGGGGGTTTCGCTTCGGATGACTCGCCGGTCATGTCCTCGGTCGATTGGTGGTCGAGCTCCTCGGGGAGGACCTTGCGGAGAACGCCCTGCGCACGCTCGTCGGCCACCGTCGAAACCTGGGTCAGGTAAGAGCGAAGGACCTGCCCTTCGGCCGCTCCCGCCAGCGCCAGCGCCGGACCGATCCCAGCGACGCGGGCCAGCAGTGCCAGGAATCGCGCGGTGAATCGAGGCGTGTGGTTCCCGGGCTTCTCGCCGCCCGGCTCCATCAGCGTCGCCCACGCATCCGCATGGCGCTGTTCAGTCGCGGCGAGGGACATCAAGCGATCTTTGAGCCCGGCATCGGACGTCGCGCCGGCGAGCGCCTCGTACACACCCGCCATGCGCACCTCAGCCTCCCAGTTGCTGCGCACCGAGCGCGCGTCCGGGGCGGACATCGAGCGCTCGGATGTGGTCACCCGTCTATGGTAAGGACGCGTCAGCGGATGCACCCGAAAGCGCAGCCGGCATCCGCGCCGGCGCGGCCGCTCGCCATTGATTGTCTTAACGTAGGTTCCCCCGATGGATCCAACGACGTTGATCAAGGAGCCCAAGTTGTCATCACGCCCAGAAACGCGCACGACCCGAGGCTCTGTGGCCGGCGCTGCCGAACGCCGCGTCCTCATCACGGGCGGCGCGGGTTTCCTCGGTGTCAACGCTGCGGTCCACCTGATCGGTGCCGGATGGCACGTGACGCTGCTCGACAATCTCAGCCGCCCGGGGACGGAGCGAAATCTCAAGTGGTTGATCACCAAGCACCCGGCGCGGACGAGCTTCGTCAAGGAGGACGTGAGAAATGCCGGCGCCCTACCGCAGCACGTGAGGAACCAGGACGCGATCCTCCACCTCGCCGGACAGGTGGCGGTGACGACCTCGCTCGTCGATCCGATCACGGACTTCGAGGTCAACGCGGCGGGCACCCTCAATGTGCTGGAGGCGGTGCGCCTGCACAATCCGCAAGCTCCGCTGGTGTTTGCATCGACTAACAAGGTCTACGGAAAGCTCGATCGAAACAACGTCGCCTGTAAAGAGACCCAGCCGATCGACTTCCACAGCCCTTACGGGTGCAGCAAGGGCGCCGCCGACCAATACGTCAGGGACTACGCGCGCTGCTTCAACATGAACACCGTCGTCCTGCGGCAGAGCTGCATCTACGGCGCCCATCAGTACGGGACCGAGGACCAGGGGTGGGTCGCGCACTTCGTGCATTCGATCCTCAACGACCGGCCGCTGACGATCTACGGAGACGGCACACAGGTGCGCGATCTCCTCGACGCCCGAGACCTGTGCGCGCTGTACGGGACCGTGATCGACAACATCGACAAGACGCGAGGCGAAATTTTCAACGTCGGAGGCGGACCGGTCAACCAGAGGAACCTGCTCGAGGTCATCAACCAGATCGGCGAGCTGACGAACCATCAGCCAAAGTTCACCTTCGCCGACTGGCGTGAAGGCGACCAGACCTACTACGTCAGCGACATCGGCAAGGCGAAGAAGGAGCTTGGCTGGGAGCCGGAAATCGCATTCGATCGTGGGCTGAAAGAGCTCATCGCCTGGGCGCGAACGCTCGACTAATGTTTACGCGGCGATCAGGCCGGATTTATTCCGGCCGTCCCCAGACGTAGCATCCGCCCTGCCATTCGTCGCGAGGCGCAGCTAGTTCAGTAAATCCAATCCCGGGGAAGATGAGCAGACACGTCGGCGCAGCCGACCTGTCGATGCAATCAGTAAGTCCCATCCTCATCGCCGCTTGCGCGCAGAAGGAACCGCCAGGTTCCTTCTCATATTTCTCGTACCGGCCGGCACGCCGGGACGTTGTTCGAAAATAAGCCTCTTCCGTGAACCAACCCACGATCAGAGCGCGACGACCGCCTCTTTGGCTAGCCGCATCCGCGGTTGCCGCCGCGTGGGGCGCCCTGTACTCCGTCGCGCGGTGGATCGTCTACTTCGCGATCAACCCGGTGCACGAAGACGTGCGCATCGACTACGTGGCGGCACAGGCCGGCCTTCGGTACGGATGGTCCACCATCTACGACCTGGCCACTCTGCGCGCCCTTTCGGCCGGGTTTCCGAAGGGCGAGACAGGGCTTGACGCGTCGGCGACGTACATCAGCCCGCCCCTTTTGGCCTGGCTCTTCGTCCCTCTTACCGCGATGTCTGTTCCGCTGGCGTATGTGATCTGGACACTCGTGTCGCTCGCCGCGCTGGTCTGGGCATGGCACATCGCCGCACCGTATCGCGGCCTGGCCAAGCTCACACTCCTCCTCCTCGCCCTTGCGCTCTGGCCGGTCATGCAGTCTCTCTACTACGGCCAGCCGACCATCCTGCTGCTCGGCCTGGTCGCGACCGCGTGGTGGTTACTCGCCGGCAATCGGCCCATCGCGGCCGGCGTCGCGCTCGCCATCGCGACGGGCTTGAAGCCGCAAACCGTGATCCTGGTGCCCCTCGCTCTGCTTGTAAGCGGTCGCTATCGGGTGTTCGCCAGCTGGGCCGCCGGATCTGTGCTATTCGCCGCGGCCGGCATCGCGGCGCTCGGCCCAAACGGGCTCGTCAGCTTTTGGAACACATTGAAGTACGTCCAGACCGACCCGAGCCACACGTACTTCACAATCGCCTACCTGATCTCCTTCGGACCGCTGGCCTATACCCTGCTCGCCCTGCAGGGAATCGCCGCGCTCGCCATCGCCTGGAGGCGTAGGTCAGATCTCGACATTGTCTTCGCGGCGGGACTCCTCGGATCGATCACGATCGGCGTCCACCTTCACCAGTGGGATTACAGCGAGCTCGTTCTGGCCGCTTGGCTCGTGCTGCGCACCTCGCCCCCTTTGTGGCATCGCCTGTTCCTGTTGATTGGAGTCGCGACCATGCAGCTGGCGAGCATCGGGGACCCGGTTCCGCAGCTTCTCTGGAATGCCGCCTGGCTCGCGATCCTCTACCAGGGGGCATCTCGCGCCGCACCTGAGCCAGACCGCCGCGCCGTCAGCCTGGAGGCGTCCAGCCCGAGCTAAGGATCGTCACCCCAGGTCCCGGCGCGCTTGGCGACGGGCCGCAGCAGCCGCCGGGCAATCGAGGCCGCGCGCTCCGCCGTCCATTCGCGGCCACGAGCGAACAGCGCCGGCCGGGCAACCCACGCAATCAGGATGGCCAGGAAGAGAAGCGATAGCCCCCACGACCCCTGCTCGAAGACCGTGGGTCCATAGGCGAACACCAGCATCGACCCGGCGGGCACCGCCGGCAGGGCCGCGAGCATGAAGTCCATCTCGCTGCCGGCGAGGTCGACCGGCTGCGAACCGGTCGGGGTAACAAGCCGCGCGGACCATCCGGGAAACAACGATTCCTTGAACAAGACGAGGCTGGGTCCTGAGGACGCCTGAAGCGCGAGGGTCGCGTGGCCATCGCCGGCCCAGCTCGGCGTGATCGAGACCTGCGGTCCGGCCCCGGAATCCCCGGCGAACAGCCAGTCGAGCTGAGACGCGAGGAATGCCGCCTCGTCCGGGGAACCGCTGGCGGCGTTGTGCGCGATCCAGTTCATGCCGCTCCACAGCACGCGGCCCTGGCCGACGTTCGAGCGCGCGGCCACCACGCGATCGCCCACCCTCACCAGCTCGGTCGCGCCGGGCCGCGTGCTTCCGGCCGAGCTCGCGCCCCAACCTCCGCCCTGATACACGAACCTGCCAAAAGCCGGGTCGGGCGCGCCCTGCACCATTACCGGCGCCGCCGGATCGAGCGCGCCCCACGTAAGCGATGTCACGGGAAGGAGCGCCGGCGCCTGCCCGGCGTTCCAGTCGGGGTCGACGTACTGCCATCCGGTTTCGACGAAGAGCCGGCCTCCGTCGCGAACGTAGCGGTCGAGCAGCGACCAGGCAGCCGACTGGTCGTGGTACCGATACCCGAGCAGGAGCAGGCCCTGGTACTGATGGAGCTGCTGCTCGGAGTAGTCGTCTATGTACGAGGACGCACCGCGTACCAGCCATTCGGAGTTGAACGGCATGAGGCCGAGCGTCGCCTGCTCGAAGACTGAGTTGTAGAGCTCCGAGACGCTGTTCTGCGTCCCACCGACGACCATCACCCCGGTCCCTCCGGGCCACTGGGCGGCAAGCCCCGAGGGCTGCGGATTCACGTACGCGAGAGGCTCCCGGCTGACCTGCGTCCACCCCATCGCCTCGTAATCCGCGGCCCTTCCCGCCTGGGCGCCCGACAGCACCACGGCGTCGATCCCGAGAGCCTGCGCAAGCTGCGTCTTGACGGTGGTGCCCGAGGTATGAAGCATGCTGTCCTCCAGCCACGACGACAGCTCCCTCGACGGCAGGACCTGGTCGTTGTAGCTGTGCGTCATCCCCCCGCCGACCAGCACGTGGAAAGCCATGTCCAGGCCTCCGATGTCGGAGTTGAGCTCGGCACGGGCCGGCGGCGAAGCAAAGGTGGCCCCCAGCGCGGCCAGCGCCTGGCGCTTCGCGGGGCAATCGAGGGCGCACGTCAGCGCCGGCGCCCGCCACTGATTCGGATCCAGCAGCTGGGTGGCGAGCGAGCTGTACATGGCGTCACACACGGGGTCGCTTCGGCCCTGACACCAGGTCTTCGTCTCGGAGATCAGGCCCGGGTCGCGGTTCCAGGTGAGATTCTGCGGATCGTCGAGGCCAAGACCGCGGCAGACCGGAGCGTCGGTTCGGGTCTGCCCTCCGACCCGGCACGCGCCAACAAGCTGCTGCACCGAGAAGGTCGAGATCAGGTCGTGATCGCTGCAGAGCGCGGCGTAGCCCGTGACCACAGGCGTGCACGCGTCGGCCGGATGACGCTGCCACAGGTCCCCCACCGCGGGCGCATTCGGAAGGCTCGGCCCGTAAGCGAGCTGCGTGCCGCCGTCCACCCAGGCGCCGAACGCAAAGACGTCCGCCGCCAGCACGAGCACGAGGACGATCGGCAGCGCGACCGCCATCCCCGAGCGCGCCGCCGCCGGCCAGGACCATCTGCGCGCGGCGAGGCCAGCCAGCATTTGCGGCAGCTCGAAGAGGCCCATTGCCGCGAGCGACGGCGCGGCGACGGCAACCAGGAGCTGCAGCGGCCTGTGTGCGACGACGCCGAACTCCTTGAAGCCCGGAATCACGAAGAACGGACGGAAAAGGTCGCGATCTGCCATGAAAGCGACCCCGAGCACCCCAAGAAAGAGGAACAGTCGCGCTCGGCCGGCCCTAAAGGCAAGCGGTATCGCAAGCAGCCCAGGCAGGAGCACGGCCGGGCTGACACTGTAGAGATCATTGAGGTTCCGATCCCTGATCGGAAGGAGCGACAGGATGCTGCCCAGGTCGAACCCGCTCAGCCGGTTCACGTCGAAGTTGCTGCCGGCTCCGGCCCAGTGCGACCGGACGACCGCGAGGTACTGGAGCTCCGCGCCCAACCAGAAGGCTGAGAGCAGCACGACGCCTGCCCATAGGGCAGGCGTGGCGACCATGAACCACGTCCAGGCTCGTCGCTTGGCGGCGCCCGGAATGACCAGCGCGTAGGCCGGCACCACGATCAAAGGCGCGGCCAGGATGTGCGGTGACACCACCCCGAGCGCGGTCGTGAGGATGACGAAGGAGGCGGCGCTCAGGCGAAACCGCCAGCCTCGATCCCCGGCCAGCCACGCGTGAAAGAAGGCATCCAGCGCGATCAAGCACGGCATGAAGAACACCATCCCGACCCAGCTCGCATAGAGCCCGAAGTGGGTCCATTCCACCCACCCGATCGGGCTCAGCAGGAACAGCACCCCGGCGGCGAGCCCTGCGAGCGGCCGTCGCAGGCGCCAGTCGAAGAACGCATAGAGACCGAGCGCCGTTGTGGGCATCAGCGAGAACTGGACGGCCTGCGCGCCACCCTCGAGCGCGGTACCAAATAGACGCGACACGAGGACCGCTAGCCAGTGGGCCGCAAGCGGATAGGCCTCGCGGTACGAGACCCCCATCCCGTCCCACGGATACCACCAGGGGAGACTGGGGAACGTCGTGGCCACCCAATCGATCAGGTGCAGGTGGAAAGGAGCCTCGGATCCCGCCATGCCTCCCCACAGCAATTGCCAGCTCAGCACGTAAGCGACCAGCAGAAAGATGGTCGCGGCGAACGCCAGGCGCACTGCCGAGAACGCCGGCGCGCCCAGCCTAGCCAGCAGCAGCTCTATCCGCCGACGCGCAATCCGCGGCGCTCACCGCCGGCACGTGCACATCCTCGAGCGTCCACCCGTACTGCTCCACGGACCCGACCTGTGTGAACCATTCGGGATGGTCGGCCATGACTTCGCCGTACTGCTGCTTATTTGGATCCACCGCCCAAAGGCGCGTGTGCGTCGAGGTCAACCAGCACTGCATCAGGGTGTCACCGACGTCTGGGTGCCGCGCGTACGAGAAGGCGGTGAAATAGTAGAAGGGGTCGTAGAGCTGTCCGACCACGTTCCGTCCCTGCAGGCCGTGATAGTCGACCATCGCGTAGAACATCGCCGGTTTGTCGGGAGGAATGTTCAGCACGTCCCCTCGATACGCAGGCCGGTCGTAGACGCTCATCAGCTGCGCCGCGGCGCCTTGCGACTGGATCCACGTCGCACGTGTGGCGCCGTAGAGGTTGAGGATCGGCGCCCACTCGGCCTGGGCGACGGCCAGCACCAGGACAAGGACCGTCCACCCCAAAGGCAGCACACGGCGACCGAGGTGTCGTGGGGCCAGCCAGAGGAGACCCACCGCCAGCAGCACCCCCGCAAACTCGTACGGAAACAAGAAGAACCTCTCCTGCCAGAACCACGACTCCCAGCTCCTCAGGTACGCCGTCAGGCCGAGGGTGAGACCCGTGTAGGTGAGGTAGCCGAACCCGAAGCTGAGGAACATGTACGACGGAGGCCGCTTCCACAGCGTCCACGCGAGGCCGGCCAGTCCGATGAGCATCAGCGCCACCAGGAATGGCCGCGCCGCCACCTGGTCGGGGGTCAACCCGGTCGCGAACTCCCACTTGCCGAAGATGTTCGCCAGCAGGTTCCAGTAGATGGGATAGATCGCGTTTCCGGTACGGTCGAGCAGAACCTTCATGTACGCCAGGATCAGCACGACCCAGGCGACCGTCGCCAGCAGCCGCTGACGCTCGTGGGCGCGGCGGAGGTAGGTCGCCACGAGCATGCCCAGGCTGAAGATCCAGGCCTCCGCGCGAGCCATCGCGGCGAGCGCCCAGGCGACTCCGGTCCACAGGCCGCGCTTCGGCCACAACCAGATACCCAGCAGGACCAGCGCGACGCCCATCGGCTCGAGAAATCCGGTCGCGTCGATGAAGACGCTGGTCGGCAGCAGCGCGGCGAAAAGGCCGGCTCCGATCGCGACCCCAAGGCCCCAGTACCGCCGGCAGAGGCTGAACACCAGCACAGCCGTAAGCGCACCGAAGAACACGCTCACCAGGCGCGGAATCACGATGTCGACGGACCCGGTCAAGTAAAAGAGGACGACGAGTAGGGCCGGATGGATTACTCCCCAGAAGTAATCGAGCCCTTTGAGGTCCCACAGCCGCGGTCCGGACGGATCCCACAGGCCGATCTCCTTCGTCAGGTAGGCGATCTGCCAGTGATGGAAGACGTCGCCGTGCCAACCGTCGCCCGGGTTCTCCGGATTGGTTAGAACGAAGAGGGCATACAGCCGAGGCAGCAGTGCGACGGCCCACGCCGAGCCAACGGCCCACCATGGCAGGGGCGGGGCAAGCGCCTCGATGGAGGGAAGCGGCGCATTGCGCGCTTTTTCACTGGCCTGTGTCCGAAGTTCCTCCTCGTCCTCGTCGTCGGGGAGGATCTTGGGCAACAGCCTCAAGCCGTCGCCGCCTCCGCCGCAACCTGCTCGTGGGCGCGCGCCACCTCGAGGACGGCGCGCTCCAGCGTGTCGATGTGCCGCTCCCAGTCGAACCGCCGCGCCCATTCGAAGGCGCGCTCACCTGTCGCCTGGTTCTCAGCCGGACTGTCGAGCAGGGTGGAGATTCCGTTGGCGTAGTCGCTCACCTCGAGCGGCTCTGCGAGGTACCCGGTTCCCGGCCCGACTGTGACGGTGGGCCCCGCCTGGTTCCAGGCGACGACAGGCACACCCTTGGCCATCGACTCGATGACGCCCATCCCGAAGTCTTCCTCGGGCGCCGGGTACACGTACACGGCCGCTCCCTCGTACAGCTTCTGCAGCTCGTCCTCGGCGATTGCGCCGAGAAAGATCACCGCATCCGAGAGATTCAGCTCGGTGACCAGCTCTTTCAGCGATGCGGTGTGCGATGTTGCGGGACCGGGTATCGCGAGCTGCGCGCGCGGATGCCGCTTGCGCACCTCGACCATGGCCCTGATCGTGAGGTCGAAACGCTTCTGGGGGTAGTGGCGGTTCGTCAGCAGCACGTAAGGACGCCGGATCGGATACCCGTTGATGGTCAGGCCACCCGAGAACCGATCGTCGATCGGCAGTGGGAAACCCGATGACGCGACGTGGCAGCCGGCGGGACAGTCGATCGCCTCGCTGTGGTAAGTGCGCCGGATGATGTCGCCGATGTAGTCGCCGTTGACCAGCAGCTGGTCCGCCTCCTGGATCGAGCGCCGGTCGGCCCACGCGACAAAGCGTGTCGCGCGCAGCACGACCGCGGCCAGCAGCCGGTAGTCGGCGTTGGCGACCCAGCCGGTCTCGCGGTCGATGTCGCGCGGGAACACCAACCGGTTCGGCTGGTTCAGGTACACGACATAGGGCACATCCATCAGCCGCGCCGCCCACCACGCGATCCACGCACTGGGCTGGTTGCAGCCGACGATGGCGTCGACGCCACGGAAACGCCACGCGTAGAGAGGCATCAAGAGCGAGGTGGCGGCCATCTGCGCGGCTTCTCGGAACGGAAACCATCGCGGCAGCTGCGGCAGAAATGTCTTGACCCGAACATCACCGATCAGGTCCGGGTAGCAGCGACTCTGGTCGACTGTTGGCGCATAGCACTCGACCTCATAGCCGCGACGCCGCAGCCCGAGCACCTCTTCGATCACGATCCGCTCGCCGCCGCCCGAGTAGGTGAAGCCGCAGTGGAACACGGCGATGCGGCGCGGACCGCCGGCGCGTGCGCGGCGCCTGCCGCCGACCAGCAAGAAGCTCACCAAGCCGAAGAAGAGGGCGTTGCCCGCCGTGAGCGCGTGGTACAGCACGATCGCGCCGGCGGCCACCGCCGCAGGCAGCCCGAGGCCGCCGTGCAGCACCAGCGAGCCGGCCACCTCGAGGTTGCCGAGGTATCCGGGCCCGGCGGGGATGGCGAAGCTGAGCAGCAGGGCGGGATAGGCCGCCATCGCTTTGAGAGTCGGCACAGATACACCGACCGCCGCGAACAACAGCGTGAAGTTGAAGGCGTCGATCACGAGGGCAAGCGCAGTCAAGCCCGCCAGCCGCCATGCAAGAGCTGGAGTCCACAGTCCGCGCGCTCCCGCGCGAAACGCGAACGCCTGGCCCGCGATGGCGGAGGCAAACCGAGCCGGCAAGAGCCGCCGCGCCACCCACGACCGGGCCACACGCGGACCGAGCGCGGCGGTTCCAAGGACGGCCGCGAGGAGCGCGATCGCAAGAGCTGCCGCGCCGAGCAGCCCGCGCGGCGTGCTGATTGCTCCGGTGAGCGCCACCACCTCGAGGACCGCAAGCACGACCGCGACAGCCGCCAGGTCGCATGCCTTGTCGATGACGATCGTCGCGAGCGCCGAGCCTGCCGGCACTCGGTGGCGCCGCCACAGCCACCACGCGCGCGCGGCATCTCCGGAGCGGATCGGCAGCACGTAGTTGAGCAGGCCGCCCGCCGCGTTCATGGCAAACGCTCGGACCATTCCCACGGGTGCCAGCGGTCGCAAGAGGAGCAGCCAGCGGCGAGCGCGGATCAGGCTCGTCACCAGGAACAGGACGAGCATCAGCACGACCGGTGCCCAGCTCTGGACACGAGCATGGCTGAGCACGTCGGTCAGAGAGACCGTGCGAAGCCACAGCCACAGAAGCACCAGGCCGATCGCTGTCTGCAAGACGAGCCGGAGCCAACGGTTCATGCGATCACTTCCAGCTCGTCCGACGGATCCGGACCCAGTATCCAGCGCTGGACGAAGATCCAGAACAAGAAGAGGTATGAGATGACGAGGATCGTCCCGCCATAGTCGTGGAACAGGACCGCGGGCGCGACGCCAATCGTCGCCGCGATGCCCGCGACCGCGGCGACACGCAGGAGGTTCAGCAGCATGGTGCCCGCCACGCCGATGAGCACGACCTGAGCCCGAGCCTCGAGAGGGTGGCGGCCCCGTAGACCCGTGATGAGGCTGACCCCGAGCAGCACCAGGCTCTGCCAGCCGATGCAGTTCCAGGAGATGAACAGAGTGTGCATCGCGCCGCCGCCATCCCAGACCACCAGGTGGCTGCCGGATGCGGCGGCATGAATGCCCACGAGCCCGAGGAGGCCGACGACCATCCGTGCCTCGACGGGGACGATCGCCTGCAGCGGGTTGTTGGCGCCGAGCTGCATGGCCCAGGTCGTGAGGAGATCATCGAAGGTCGTCACGAGCGGCAGCAGCATGAGCAGCCCGCAAGCGAGCGCCAGCAGGGTCAGGTTGAGGTCGCGCTCTCGGCGTCTCACCGGCGCACCTTCAACCATGCGAGCAGGCGCCTGCGACCGGTGATCAACGGGATCACCAGCGCGAGGGCGGCGAACCCGAGCACCGACTCCGGCACGACGATGCTTGGCGGGACGACGCGCGTGTCGGCGAAGCCCGCGATCCCGTCATACAGCATCGACGGGGCTCCCCCGGTGTTGTGCGTGAGGGTCACAGACAGGCAGAGCGAACCTCCTGACGCGATGACGAGAGATGCCTGGCTCGCGCTCGTGCTCACCGTAAACGGGCTGGTCTTGTTCGCCCCGTTGGATCCAAAGGTCGTCGTCCACGTGGTGCCTGCGTTTGGGACCGTTGCGACAAACCCGGCGCAGCTCGACGTCGCTGAGACGCCGACGGCGACGGCGACGTTCTCGCTGACGTTGCCGGTCCCTCCGCTCCAGTACATGGTGAAGCTCCAGACCCCCGCGGAAACCGTTTGGGCCGGCAGGTTGGTGAAGCCCCACGTAGTCGTGGTGCCGGCAACCGCGATGGCGCAGGCGCCCGCCGCCACCGTCCGGGTGCCGGCCGTCTGGTCGATCGTGGTGGCAGCGCAACCCGGTGCGGTGCCGCTGCCGTGGAGATAAAGCGGGTTACCCGCGGCATCGACCACAGGTGCGCGCGACGAGAGCCACGCCAGTCCTCCAAACGCCCCTAGAAGTGCGAGCGCCACCAACCACCCCACCCAGAAGCGACGAGCTCCAACCGGCCTGCGCCTCACGATACGTTCGACAGGGCGGGCTGGGGCTCGGACGTCCTGGCGGCGGGCCCGCGGCCCCAACAGCCAGCGGCGGAGGAGGTTGAGCCTTCGAAGGTGATGGACCTCGTCCGTGACCCGCCCGGTCTTCGGCGTTCGGAACCACGGTCCTTCGTTCTTGCTGATCAGGCCTTTGGCCGCCGCCCAGCTCTGGAACGGAACGAGCGCAAACGAAAGGACCAGCGCGCCCCACACGCCCTGCAGGTCGCGCGGCGGCGCATCTTCGAGGATCAGGCCGCCGAGGTTCATCAGCGGCAGTGCGAAGACGTTGGAGAAGAGGAGCGACCAGCCGAGGACCGCCGTCCAGCCTGGGACATGCGCGTGGAACACGATCTCCGACATCAACCAAGCGAGCGTTCCGACCACGAAGAGAGCCGCCTGCAGGTAATACGTGGAGTCGTAGAGAAACTCGACCTTCTCCAGCGGCGTCACAAGTGACGACCCCATGATCGGCAGGAACCACTTGCGAACGTTGTGGGTGTGTCCCTCCGCCCAGCGCATTCGCTGGCGGGCGAGGCGCGTGAACGTGCTGACGCATTCCGCGGGAGTTTCGGCCCACGGCGTGTACACGACCTTGTAACCGCGGGCGTAGAGCTTGAGCGTGAGCTCCCAGTCCTCGGTGATGCTCGTGCCCCAGCCGACCTGGCGGAGGATGTCGGCACGGATCATGTATGCGGTGCCGGCGATCATCTTCAGCGAGCCGATCGCGTCCTGGAAGGGTCGCTCGATCATGTAGCTCCCGGCATACTCCGCGCGCACAGCCTCGGTGAGCCAGCTCTCGGATTTGTTGAGCACGTGCCACTGGTAGCTCTGCACCGCCGCAACATCAGCCCTCCGCTTGATGTCGCCGGCACCTGACGGGGCCGCTTCGCGTCCAAACGCCGACTCGAGCACCTTGTGGCCGGGCCGTTCGCTCTCGCGATAAAAGTGCGGGAGTAGGCGTTCGATCGAGTCGGGGAACGGTACGGAGTCGGCGTCGAATACGACCACGTATTCGGCCCTCGGGTCGGTGAACCTCAGTGCCTCGCGAAGAGCGCCGCCCTTGTAGCCCTCGCGGCTGTTGCGGTGGAGGATCTTGAACTTCGGCCTGTTCACCCATTGCTGAAGGATCTGCAGCGACTCGTCATTGGAATCGTCGACCAGCACCACCTCGTACGCGGGGTACTCGAGCTGATCGAGGGCCTGCAGAAGCCGCTCGATCACTCGCTTCTCGTTGTAGGTGGCGACGTGCACGGAGACGAACGGGTGATATCCGAGATCGATGTGGTAGCCATTGCCGTTCCCATTTCCGTTGCCGTTGATGCGGCTGTGGCCCGTCAGATTCGGCGAGCCGTTCAAGCCGTGGCCGTTGCCATTGCCATTTCGCGGAGCGCCGCTGACCAGGGTCGTGAGCAGCACCATGGCGGTGCTGAGGTAGTACTTGATGGCATAGGCGAAGAAGATCGACCCGAGGAACAGGCCGGTGAACGCGAATCCGTACGCCAGCCAGTCGACGCCGCTGCGAAGCTTGGATTGCGTCACGACTTCGATGAAGCCTCGGACGATGGCGATCATGGGAATCGCCCCCAGCACGAAGGCGGCTACGAGAATCGCGTTGAGAGCGATGCTCCAGGCAAGCTGGCCGCGATCTTCGCGGCGGCTGCCTGGCGACCTTGGCGGCGTGTCCCCAGCCATCAGCAGCCCATCCAGTCAGACGGGAGCGCCCGAGGGGTGGAGGCGGCGGCGCGCCGCGATTCGGCCAGCTCGGAGGCGGCGAAGCGCCTGTGGCCGCCCGGCGTGACCGCGGCAGGCCGGACGCGGCCGTCGCGGACGGCTCGATTCAGCGTCGGCTGGCTGACTCCGAGGAGCCGTGCCGCCTCCTTCGAGCTGACGAGCTCAACGCTCGTACCTCGGCGGGCAAACCCCTCCACGTCCTCCGGCCGGAACCTGCGGTGTCCCCCCGGGGTCACGACGGCAGGCTTGAACAATCCTCTTGCCACGGCGCGAAGAACAGTCGCCCGGCTCACGCCGAGGCGATTGGCTAAATCGTTCGAGCTGATCAAAGTGTGCAAAACGTGTACTGGGGCAACGCACTTCTATCACGATGGGATCGCTCCTGAAAGCAGCGGGCTTGGTATTCCCAGAGCGACGTAGTCGTTTCGTCGTCGAAAATGTGCATTGATTGACGCGTTTGCTCGCGGTTTCCGCGCATAGACTTCTATGTCGCGCCCCGTGCGCGAGTGGCCCTCAGAAGGGAAGGAATCGGGGAAAAGTCGATCGGGGAATCATCATCAGTTAGAACCTCACCCCCCGCAGCCAAGCTCGGAGCCGGTGTCGAGAAATCGCCCGGCCCGAGCCTTTTTTATGCCTTTTGCGGACCCTCAGCGCGCCGTGCCGCCCATTCGTGCAGGCCCTCCCGCCAGGGCCTCATCTGGAACCCGACGCGGTCGGTCGCGAGGCAGCCATTGGGCGGCCGTCTCGCCGGCGCTGCGAACTCGGCCGATGAGGCCGCCTCGACCTCGGCGGCCACGTCAAATTCCGCGAGGACGGCGCGCGCCAGCTCGTCCCAGCCCGCGCACCCGGCCGCCACCACGTGCACGACGCCCCGAAGGTCTGACTCGCCGAGCTCGAGGGCGACCGGCGCAAGGTGCGCCGTGTAGGTGGGGTTGACCTTCTGGTCGGCGACCACACGCAGCGGCTCACCGGCCATGGCCCGCGACAGGATCCGCTCCGGGAAGCTTCCGCCCTTGATCGCCGAACCGCGATCCCCAAAAAGCGCAGAGGTCCTGATCACGAGCGCGTTCGGTTGCTCGGCGAGGACGCGCTTCTCGCCCTCGAGCTTGGAAGCGCCGTAGACGCTGAGCGGAACGGCGACGTCCGCCTCGACGTACGGCCGGTCGAGCGCCCCGTCGAACACGTAGTTGGTGGAGAAATGAACCAGGCGAATGCGATGACGCGCGCAGGCTCGGGCGACGTTGGCAGGGCCTTCGGCGTTGATCGCGTAAGCCAGCTCGCGTTCCGACTCCGCGCGGTCGACCGCGTTGTAGGCGGCGCAGTTGAACACGAGCTCTGGGCGCTGGCTGCTCAGCAGGGCGTCGATGGCTTCGGGATCAGTGATCGACAGCTGGTCGTGAGCAAAGCCGGAGCCGGGACCCGTGAGCCGCGACAGGTCCGAGCCGAGCTGCCCCCCGGCCCCCAGAACGATCGCCTTCACATCAAGCACGTTATCAATTCACGTCGGCAACAAAGGGTTCCTGGCCGGCTAGCTCACTCCAGCGCAGCCGGGGCGACCGGGCTTAGCCCGGTCGCGACTTTGTCTCGTTTGCCTCCGTGCGTGGCCGGCTTCAGATTGTTAGTCAAGTCCCATCGATATACCGGAATGGGAGCAGCGCCTGCGGCGAAGCCGCACGCGCGATGAGGGAAAACCATCCGGGTTTTCCCTCATACCTAGTTCACTCCAGCGCGGCCAGGGCGACCGGGCTTCGCCCGGTCGCGGCTTTGCCTCTTTTGCCTCCATGCGTCGCCGGCTTCAGATCTTTAGTCAAGTCCCATCAATATTCCGGAATGGGAGCAGCCACGCGCGCAGCGCCTGGCGATGAGGGAAAACCATCCGGGTTTTCCCTCATACCTAGTCCGGGTCTTCCCTCATACCTGGTCCAGCTGTTTCGCTAGCCCGGAGTGAGCCATCAGGACGGCGGTGATCTCGCGCTCGGGCGCCGGGCGGCCGACGAGGAATCCCTGGGCCGCGTCGCAGCCGGCCTCGACCAGCACGGATTCCGCGGCGCGGTCCTGAAGCCCCTCGGCGACGACCCGCAACCCCAGGTTGTGGCCGAGCCCAACCGCTGAGCGCACGATCGCACCGGAGTCCGGGTCGGACGCGAGCCCGGAAACGAAGGAGCGATCGATCTTGATCTCGTTCACCGGCAGGCGCATCAGGTACAGCAGCGACGAGTAGCCGGTCCCGAAGTCGTCGAGCGCCAGGCGCACGCCCATCTCGTTGAGCCGGTGCAGCGCCTTGGCCGCAGCCGCGGCCATTGCCACGCCCTCCGTGATCTCGAGCGTCAGCCGCTGTGGCTCCACCTTGAACGTGCCGAGCGCGCGGGCGACCATCTCTTCGAGCGAGTGGTCTTCGATGTTGCGAGGCGACACGTTGAGGGAGACAGACACGTCAAGCCCATCCGCGAGCCACCTGGTCAGCTGTGCGAGGGCCGAATCGATGACCCACGCCGTGAGCGGGTGGATGATGCCGGTCTCCTCGGCCATCGGGATGAACCGGTCGGGTGGCATCAATCCCTCGCGGGGATGGTTCCAGCGCACCAGGGCCTCGACCGAATGGATCGCACCGGTCGCGAGCGTGACCTGCGGCTGGTAGTGCAGCACGAGCTCGCCCTGCGGAATCGAACGCCGAAGCTCCCCGGCCAGGCCCGATCGGCGCAGCGTCTGCGCCTCCTGCTCCGGCGCATAGATGGCGTACCCGCCGCCGGAGCGCTTCGCGACGTACATGGCCACGTCGGCGCGCCGGAGCAGCGTGCTGGGGTCGTCACCATGCAGCGGATACATCGCTGTGCCGATGGAGGCGCCGGTCTCGACCATCTGGTCCGCGATGGCGAATGGTCCCTCGAGCGCGGCGAGGATCTTCTTCGCCGTGGCGACGACATCGTCGGGGTGCTTGGCGTCGGTCGTGAGCACCGCGAACTCATCCCCTCCAAGCCGCGCGATGGTGTCCGTCGCGCGCAGCACACCGCGCAGCCGCGCCGTGACCTCTTGCAGGAGGCTGTCGCCGCGGTCGTGCCCCAGTGCGTCGTTGATGTCCTTGAAGCGATCGAGGTCCAGCAGTAGCACGCCAAACATCTTCTGGTTGCGCCGCGCCGCGAGCAGAGCCTGGCGCAAGCGGTCGCCGAACAGGCTCCGGTTGGGCAATCCGGTCAGCGCGTCATGGAGCGCCTGGTACTCGAGCGCGTCGGTGTGGGCCTTGCGTTCGGAGATGTCGCGGAGGGTGGCGATGAACAGGTGGCGCGAACCGATCAGCATGGAGCTGACCACGAACTCGAGCGGAAAGAGGCTTCCGTTCTTGCGCTTGCCCATCGTCTCGTGGGCGCCGCTGACCGGGATGTCCAGCTTGAGCCGGCGCTCGAGGTAGTTGACGAACGCGCTGCGATGGGTGGTGGCGATGAGGACGTCCGCCTGCTGGCCGATGAGCTCGCCCTCGGGATAGCCGAAGAGCTTGACCACGGCCGGGTTCGCCGACTCGATCACGCCGGATTGTTCGATCGTGGCGAGGCCGTCCGACACGTTGTCGAGAACCGACCGCATCCGTTTCTCGCTCTCCTGCAGCGCAACCTCGGCGCGCTTGCGCTCGACGAACTCACCAATCTGCGAACCGACGTCGTTCATCACGGCGAGCAATCCATCGTCGAGCTCGCGTGGCGCCCAGGTGTGGAGGGCGATCATGCCGACGACCCGGCGCCCGCTGCGCACCGGGAATCCGACGATGCCCCTTAGTCCCGCGGCGACAGCGGCTGCGGAGCGCGGCGAATCGTCGGCGGCCACGTCTGGCACCGAGACAGGCGCGCCGCTCTCCCAAACCCTGCCGGCCAGCCCCTCGCCGCGGTGATAGCTCGTCTGGGCCGCCGTGATCTCGTAGCTCGTGGTGTCACGCCCTGGCCGCTTCCATGCGGTGACGAAGTGCATCGTCTCGCGGTCGGCGTCGACCTCCCAGTACTCCGCGAGCTCCCAGTCGAGCGCGATGCACAGGCCTTCGAGGACGCTGGGCGCGGCCTTGTCCCACCCGGGCGATGTGACCAGCGCCTGCGTCACGGCAAAGCGCGCCGCCCGCAGCACCTCCGCCCTCTTGCGATCCCGGATGTTCACCGCGACCGTCTGGAGGTAAAGCGGCCTGCCGTCAGGACCTCGTACGAGCCGGGTCGTCACGTCGACCCAGACGGGCTCGCCGTCCTTTCGCGTGTAGCGCTTCTCGATGCGGATCCCCTCTTCCTCGCCGGCGACCATCCGCCTGAGGGCTTCTTGCATGGCGGGGACGTCCTCGGCGTAGGTGATGTCCAGGAGCGAGAGCTTGCGCAGCTCGTCGTCGCTGTAACCGACGAGCTGGCAGAAGGCCGGGTTGACGGTGGTGATGTGCCCCTCGAGCGTGGCGAACGCCATGCCCGCCTGGGCCTGCTCGAAGAGCGTCCGGAAGCGGGTCTCGCTCTCGCGCTCGGCTTCCTCCATCCGGTGCCGCTCGCTGATGTCGTGAACCAGTGCGAGCAGCCGGTGCTTGCCTTCCGCGGGCAGGCGGCGCACGGCGGTCTCGACCTGGATCCGCCGGCCGTCCTTCCTGATGAGGGCCGATTCATACCGAAACGGCGCGTCTCCCCCCTCGAGCCGCGTGGCGAGCTGCTCGGTCAGATGCTGCTGCTCCTCGGGTGCGGCCAGCGCGATCAGCGAGGGAAGCGCCGCGAGCTCTGCCGCGTCATAGCCGGTGAGCGTCTCGTAGGCGGCGTTGCCGACGACGAAACGGCCGTCTTCTGTGATCACGAGGCCCTCGCCGATGTCGCTGATCGCCCGGAGGAGAGAGGACTGGCGCTCCGCCTGGAGCGCGAGGTTGCGATCGAGCAGGTGCTGGCTCAAGTAGGCGAGCACCGCCAGCAGAAGGAGCGCAGCCGCCCATCCGACCAGCTCCCCGGCGCCGATGCTGGTGATCCAGAGCCGGAAGCCGACCGCCGCCAGGATCAGCGCGGCGGCGATGCCGGTGACGACCGGCAGCAGCCGGGCCCACCTCCACAACCCGCGATCGTCGTTGGCCCATGCTCCGACCGCGTCGAGGGCGTAGCGGCTGGTGGATTGGTTTGAAGACGGCTTCGGATCGCTGGCCAACTCGATCACGATAACGATCGGACCCGGCCTTCGGGGCCCCGAGCCCCAACCGGCCGCCGGGCTTGCGAGCCCGTACGGACGCCCGGTTTACTTGCTGGACTTGGCCGGTGGGCGCTGAGGCACGGTCCGCTTGAGGGGCGGACGGCGCTGGGCGTGGAGGGGGTTGACCCCGTCCCCGTTCTGTTTCTCCGTGGTGGCGCGCCCGGCGGCGGCGTGCAGGGTCCGGAGCTTCTTCAGGCGCTCCTTCTTGGCGACCAGAGCTGCCTTCAGGGCGTCGGAAAGCTGGGTGTCGTTCATCGGGACCACGCGGAGGCGAGCTTCCAGCTCGATGACCTCCACTTCGGCCCGCGTCAGCTCGAGATCGATTGTTTTAGCCACTCTCTTCCTTCTTATGTACGGACGTTTGTTACTACCGAACCTAATAACTACCCCGGAAGACGCCAAGTTATGCCTAGAACCTTAGAAGTGGCTGGGAGCGCTACCCGCACTGCACCCCTATGCGTACCGTCGCCGCGGGCGAAGAGCAGTAGGTACCAGGACCGCACAGGTTGTGGTCGGCCACAGTCAGCGTCCAGATCGCACCGTATCCGTTGATGATTCGCATCGGGATCGACACGGTAACGGAGCTTCCCGAGGCCGATAGGCCATAGCCCGCGGGCGGGGTCGTCGCCGGGGGGTACCAGCAGGCTCCCTGGTAGTTCCCAGGCGGGTTCGGGGTCAGGTTCTGAGCCACGGTGACTAAAGTCACCGAGGCAGCGCCGCTTCCGCCCGCGACGGGCAATTGTGCGGAACAGCCTATGCCGTAGTCGCCGTAACACGTGCCGCTCCCCACGGAGATGTGCGGGAGCAAGTTGTACCTCGGCGAGATCGTAGCCGTGGAGCCGAACCCGTCTGTGACCTGGACCGTGAACTGCAATCGACCCGGGAGTCCAGTGAACGTCCCGTTGAGGCTCAGGCCATTCAAGGTCGTGCCGGCCGGCAGCGGGCCGCTCGTCAGCTTGTACGTCAGAGGAGCGGCGCCGCCGCTGACCTGGCCAAACGCCCCGCAGACGGCGACGCAGCCAAGCTCGACCGTGCACTCCGTCGCGCAGGATGAGACCAGGCCCGCCGTGAGGCGGGGGACGATCGGGATGTTGGCAGAGACCCCGGCCGTGTCGTTGCCGCCCAGGTCAAGAACCTGGACCGAGAAGGCGAAGTTGCCGTTGGCGGTCGGGGTGCCCGAGACGACGCCGTCCGGGGAAAGCGTGAGCCCCCCTGGAAGCGAACCGACCGGAACCGTCCACGTGTAAGGCGCCACGCCACCCGTCGCGCTCAGCGTGACCGGGGCGTAGGCGACTCCCACCTCGCCTGCGTGAAAGACCGGGTTGGAGATGATCAGCGGGTCGTGTTGGACCGGCGTGGGAGAGGGCGCTAGAGAGGGAAGCGCTACGGTGCCCTGCGGGCGGGCGCACGCGGTGAGCAGCACAAGGATCGCCGTCACCACAACAGCGCGAAACACCCTTCCCTCCACGACATCTGAACGCACGGACGCGAGCCGAAGTCTATCCGGCCACGATGACTTTTCAGCTAGTCAAGTGAAATCGCGTCGCGAAGCTTTTCGAAGAAGCCCTTGGACACCTTCTCGGGCTTGCCCGTCAGGCCGCCCACCTTGCGCAGGATGGCCTTCTGCTCCGGCGTGAGGTCCTTGGGAATGACGACCTGGACGACGACGTACTGGTCGCCGCGGCGGCCGCCCCGGACGTCGGGCATGCCGCGCCCGGCCAGGCGGAACGACTGGCCGTTCTGCGTTCCGGCTGGGATCGCGATCTCGACCAGCCCTTCGAGCGTGGGGATCTCGATCCGGTCGCCGAGCGCGGCCTGGACCATGTTCACGCGCAGCTCGTAGACCGTGTCCTGCTCGTGGCGCGCGAGGTGGGGATGCGCTTTGACCCGGAGCACGACGTACAGGTCCCCGGGCTGGCCGCCCCGCAGCCCGGCGCCTCCCTCACCACTGAGCCGGATCTGGGAGCCGGTGTCCACGCCGCCCGGGATCCTGACCGCGATGCGCCTCGACTTCTCCACGCGGCCCTGGCCGCGGCATTGCGCACATGGGCTCTTGAGCAGGCGCCCCGCGCCGCCACAGGTCGGACACGTCGCCGCCGTGACGACCGCTCCGAAGATGGACTGCTGCTGGCGGCGGACCTGGCCCGAGCCACGGCAGCCAGGGCAGGTTTCCTGGCCCGTGCCCGGCTCCGCTCCGCTGCCGGAGCAGCGCTCGCAGTTGGCGAGGCGGGCGACGTCGATCTGCTTCTCGACGCCGGTGAACGCCTCTTCGAATGTGATCGTGAGGTCGTAACGGAGGTCGTCGCCGCGGTTCGAACGCTCGCGCCGCCCTCGACCTCCGAAACCGCCGCCGAAGAACGTCTCGAAGATGTCGCCGAAGGGCATGTCGGAGAAATCGACGCCAGGTCCGGCCCCCGACTGGACGGCGGCATGGCCGAACATGTCGTAGGTCCTGCGCCGTCCCGGGTCGGACAGCACTGAGTAGGCCTCGCTCGCCTCCTTGAACCGGGCCGCGGCGATTGCGTCGTCCGGGTTGCGGTCGGGGTGCGAGTCCATCGCGATCTTGCGAAATGCGCGCTTCAGGTCGTCGGCGGAGCACTCCCGGGCCACGCCCAGGATCTCGTAGTAGTCGCGCTTGACGGCCAAGTTATCCCGGCGTTTATTCGGGGTCGGACGCCGGGGGCTCGGGTGGGCGCGCCACCTTGACGAGCGCCGGCCTGACCACTCGATCGCGGATCCGATAGCCGCGTCGCAGCTCGGAGGTCACGGTGTCCTCCGGTTGCTCGACCGACTCCTCGTACCCGATCGCCTCGTGCAGCTTGGGGTCGAACGGGACTCCGACGGCGTGGATCGGTTCCAGGCCGTGCGCGCTGAGGGCCTCCTCGAGCTTTCGCACGCTGAGCTCCAGGCCCTTGGCCCAGGATCCGTCGACGCCGGCGGGTTTGTGGTCGAGGGCCTTGTGCAGGTCGTCGAGGGCCGGCAGGAGCCGGCCGATGAGGTCGGCCGACGCGTGCTGGATGGTCTCGAGCTGCTGCTGGCGCGACCGCTTCTTGAAGTTGTCGAAGTCGGCGGCCGTACGCAGGTAGCGGTCCTTCGCCTCGGCTACGGTGGACTCCAGCTCGGCGATCTTTCCTTCCATCAAGGCAACCGCAGCGGCCTCGGGAGCCCGTACGGTCTCGTGTCCCCGCTGGGCGTCGTCGGGGTCGTGCGGAGGTTTGCGCGTGGTCATCAGTTGCTAGATACCGCGTGCAGAGGTGTAATCAAACTCCGAGGTCGGCCATGCGCTCGCTCGCGCTCCGTGCCACGGCCTGCAGGCGCGCCACCGTCTGGCTGTACGCCATGCGCGTCGGCCCGATCACGCCAAGCACGCCTTTGAGCCGGTTCGACGGGCCGTAGGTCGTGAGCACGACCGCGCAGCCCTGGAGCTGGCTCGAGGCGTTTTCCGAACCGATCACGATCTGCAGGTCTGACTCTCCGATGAGCTGGCGCAGCAACAGGGTCAGGTAGCGGGTCTCCTCCAGCACCTCGAGCACCTGGTGCAGCCGGGACGACTCGGCGAACTCGGGCTGCCGGAGCAGGTTGCGCACGCCGTCGTGGACGACCAGGCTCTCCGACCCCTTCTCGTAGATGTCGAGCACTGTGACGACCCGCCCCAGCAATTCCTTTTCCAGCCCGAGCGCCGCGCTGTCGTAATGGCGGCGGACATCTTCGCTGCCCTTGCCGCCCAGGGTGAGGTTGAGCCGGGAGGCGACCTGGGTGAGCTGCTCCTGGGTAGCCGCTTCCGCGACGTTCAACACCTGCTGGCGCAGAAGATTGCCCTCGAGCAGCAGGATCAGCAGTACCTCGTTCGGCTCGAGCGAAACCAGGTCGACATGCTTGATCCTGGCCTGCGAGCCCTGCGGCGCGCTGGCCACGGAAGCGTTCTGCGTCACCGCGGCGACCGTCATCGCGACCTTCTCGACCATGCCCTGGACGTCCGCCGGGGCCTGTTGGAGCTCGTGCTCGATGAAAGAGCCGACCTGGTCGGGGATCTTCTCCAGGTCCATCAGAAAGTCGACGAAGTAGCGGTATCCCGAGTCGGTGGGGACCCGCCCGGCGGATGTGTGCGGCTGGGCCAGGTAGCCCTGCTCGGCCAGCTCGGCCAGCTCGCTGCGGATGGTGGCCGCCGAGAGGTTGACGAAATAGCGGCTCTGAAGCGCCTGGGAGCCGACGGGCACGGCGCTCGTCGTGAACTCCTGCACCACCGCTCGAAGGATCTCTTGCTTTCTGTTTTCCATGGATTCAGGACTCTGCCGGCGCCGGGCGCGCGCAGGGCGCAGATCGCCAAGCGCGCGCAGGGCGCAGATGGCAGAGTGCTATTTACAGTACCGCGAGCGCGATCTGGTTGTGCAGGTCCATGCCGCGCCTGGTGGGCACCACCCGGCCGCCGGCGCGAGCAATCAGGCCGCCTGCCACGAGCTCATCCAGCTCTGGACCGAATCCGGAAGGAGGAGTCATGCCGTCCGCCGTGCGCAGCCCGAGCATCAGCGACTCGGCGGCCGTCTTGCGGGCCTCCAGCTCCTCCCCGTCCACCATCGGGTCCAGCGCTGCCGCGATGTAGTCGCGGGGCCGGGCGACATTCCACCACCGTCGAGCGGTCGAGCCATCGGTTCCGTACGAATGCGCGCCGGCGCCGGCGCCGTACACCGGCCGGCAGCTCCAGTAGGCCTGGTTGTGTCGCGACTCGAAGCCGGGTCGAGCCCAGTTCGAGACCTCGTATCGCCGGTAGCCGGCTTCCTCCATCACCACGCACGCCGCGTCGAGGTGATCCCACTGGACGTCGGGGTCGACCTCGGGCACCTTGCCCTCCGCGCGGCGCCGCCACAGCAGCGTGCCCTCTTCGAAGGTGAGGCTGTACGTCGAGACGTGGTCGGGACCGAGAGCCAGTCCGCGCTTCAGCGTCTCGAGCCACGAATCGAGATTCTGAAACGGCACCGCGTAGATGAGGTCGATGCTGATGTTGCGCATCCCCATCGACCGCGCCAGCTGGAAAGCGTGTGTCGCCTGCGCAGCGTCCGTCCTCCTTTCCAGGACGGCGAGCGCGCGCCCGTCAAAGCCCTGGACGCCGAGGCTGAGACGGTTGACGCCGCCCTCGAGCCAGGCCGCGATCTTCGTTTCGTCTGTGCTCGCCGGATTGGCCTCGAGCGTGACCTCGGCGTCATTCGCAAGGTCGAATGTGGCCCGGATGAAGCTCAGCAACCGCGTCGCGAGCTCGGCCGGGAGCAGGCTGGGCGTGCCGCCGCCGAGATACACGGTGTCCAACGTTTCGAATGGATGTCGCTCGCGCGCCGACACAAGCTCGCGCTCGACCGCGTCGATGTAGTCGGGCATCAGCCGGTCCATGCCGGCGTACGCGTTGAAGTCGCAGTAACCGCACTTGTGCTTGCAGAAAGGGATGTGCAGGTAGAGGTTTCTGAACGCTCGCTCGCCCACGCTCATGCGCCCTTGAGGTCGAGCACGGTTGCACCGCTGAGCTCGCGCAGCCGGGCCGGCTCGATCTCGAACACGGAGTCGGGGCGACCGGCGGCGGCCCAAACCACGTCGTAGCCGAGCAGGTCGCGATCCATGAAGACGGGCACCTCGGTCGCGTGGCCAAAGGGCGGCACGCCTCCGATGGAGTAGCCGGTGGCGCTCCGTGCGGTCTCCGCGTCCGCCTTGACGACCGGATCGCCCGCGACCGCGCCGAGTCGCTTTTCATCAACTCGGTTTGCGCCGCTGACGAGCGCGACCACCGCCCTACCGCCGGCGACGAAAACGAGCGACTTGACGATCTGACCCACCTCGCAGCCAACAGCTCGGGCGGCGTCAGACGCCGTGCGGGTGCCTTGGGGGAACTCCTTCACGGCAAGGCCGGTGTTCGCTTCAGCGAGCCATGCCTCGAATCGCCTCATCTTTCACAGGATAGGAGGCGCGCATCCTCCGGCGGCGTTTGCAAATGGAAGCCGCGACACCGCACTCTTGAGCGCAGTGGCATCGCAGTCGCGGAGGGTCGTGGTCACGGGCGCCGCCGGATTCATCGGCTCGCACCTTTGCGAGCGGCTGCTTGCGCTCGGACACGAGGTCGTAGGCATCGACAGCTTCAGCGATTACTACGAGCGATCGCGAAAAGAGGAGAACCTCGAAGACTGCAGGGCTCATCCCGACTTCATTTTCGAGGAGCTGGACCTGGTGGACGCCGACCTGCGCCAGGTGCTGCGCGGCGCCGGGGTCGTGTATCACCTCGCCGGCCAGCCCGGGGTCCGCCCCAGCTGGGGAGAGCAGTTCGACCGCTACGTGCGCGACAACGTCCTCGCCACGCAGCGACTGCTGGAGAGCCTGAAAGACACGCCCGTCGACCGCCTGGTCTTCGCGGGCAGCTCATCCGTCTATGGCGATGCCGAGATGTTCCCCACCAAGGAATCGGCATTGCCGCGACCCGTCTCACCTTACGGCGTGACCAAGCTGGCGGCGGAGCACCTCGCCCTCCTTTACACGAGGAACTTCGGGCTGCCTGTGGTCTCGGTCCGCTACTTCACCGTGTACGGCCCCCGGCAGCGGCCCGACATGGCCTTCGCCCGCTTCATGCAGGCGCTGGTCGACGGCGAACCGATCGAGGTCTTCGGCGACGGCGAGCAAACACGCGAGTTCACATACGTCTCGGACGCCGTAGACGGAACCATCAGGGCGGCGACCGCGGACGTCGCGGGGCAGGTCTTCAACCTCGGCGGCGGCAGCCGGGTCACCGTGAACCGGGTCCTCGCGACCCTCGAGGAGATCAGCCGGATCAAGGCGAAGCGGGAAACGCTGCCGGCGGCGCCCGGAGATCCGCGCCACACCGGCGCATCGATCAACCTGGCCCGCGAGCGCTTAGGTTGGGAACCGCGAGTGTCGCTGCGCGACGGCCTGACCAAGCAGTGGGAATGGTTCCAGGCGTCGCGCCGGCGCCAGGGGATGGCCGAAGAAGCTCGCTAGACGTATGAGGGAAAACCCGGATGGTTTTCCCTCATCGCGCGTGCGGCTTCGCTGCAGGCGCTGCTCCCATTCCGGAATACGGATGGGACTTGATCAAAGTCTGAAGCGCAGCGGCGCGGGGAGACCAAAAGACAAAGTCGCGACCGAGCAAAGCCCGGTCGCCCCGGCCACGCTTGCTGTTGAACGGCGCGCGCCTATCCGCTTGTCAGGCTTAGCAGCCAGGCCGGGCCGATGCGCGACATCGGCGCCTCACATGCGCGCGAGGCGGCCTCGACGTCGGCCGTCGAGCGGCAGACCAGGATGGCGGCTTTCGTGCCCGCGGTGAACAGGCTGAAATACTCCCCGGACCCGGTGTTGTAGAAGGTCGCGATTCGGTTCGTGTCGAAGCCGTTCAGCCCGCGAAGCTCGTCGACCCAGGTGACCGCGTCCGCCGACACGGAGAAGTTGAACACGCCCGCGCGAACTTCCATGTGCGTGTCGATGTCCAGCGCGTAGTCGCCGAACACGATGCTGTCGACTCCGCTCGTGTGGAGGACGGTCGCGAGCGCCTCGGGCGATTCGAAACCGAGCATGACGACGACCGCTTCGATGGGAAGCACCAGCGACCCGAGCAGGGTGAGGTCGGGTCCAAGCGGCGGCAGGAGCAGCGCGTCGCTCGCCGCCAGCGGAGTCGCGTGAACCTTGCCCGCAACCACGTCCTTGAGTCGTGACGTGACCCTCGTCGCAATCCTGCCCAGCAGCGTGACGCTGGGGAACGCATCCTTCAAGCCGAGCGTGATGATGGTGACGATCTGGCCGACACGGACGAAGGTCACGGTGTCGTAGGGCGCCGCCCCGGAGGACGATTGCGACCCGTAGTAAAGGACCTGGTCCCCCACCTTCGCGCCGCTGGCCGACGTGCCGAACGCGGACTG
>DATBZR010000061.1:0-2563 GCA_036513095.1 Candidatus Dormiibacterota bacterium
CCGACGAAGACGACGAGTCTCGGAAGGTCGCCGGCCAGGACGTTCTCGGTTATCTGCGCCTTTCGGCGCTTGCCACCGCCTATGAAGTAGCTCGACAGGTAAGCCGCGGCCTGCACGCCGGGCCAGAACTTCCGTCCGACTTTGTGCCAGCCGTCGACGAACCCAAACCCGTAGCGCGGTGCGAGTTCCCGAAGTGCGTTGACATACGCCTCTGCCCATTGCAGATGCGCAGGCGACTCGACCGAGATGACGCCGTGCAGGTGCGCGAGCCCGCGCTTCTGTTTCTCCCAGACGCGCGTAGCCAGCTTCCCCTTGAATTGATCCACCCTGGGTCTGTTGGAGGCTCTGTTAGGTGGCGGCCACCATTGGGGTGTTGTCTGTCTTGATAATCAATCGGTAGTGCTCGGCCTCGTACTCTGCGGGCGGCACGTCGCCGAGTGCTTCGTGGAGTCTTTCATCGTTGTAGAAGCCGATCCAGTCGAGGGCCTCGTGTTCTGCGTGCTCGAAGGAGGAGAAGCGGCGGCCGTCGACGAGCTCGCTCTTGAAGGTCGCGACCCAGGCTTCGGCCATCGCATTATCGTAGGCGTCGCCCTTCGAGCCGATCGACGGATCGATCTTCAGCTCCTCGAGTCGGTCGGTGTAGGTCAAGCTGGTGTATTGCGAGCCGCGGTCTGAGTGTGCGATCAGGCCGGCGTCTGGTCGACGCAGCCCGTTGGCCATCTCGAGCGCGTCGAGCACCAGCTCGGCGCGCATGTGCGTTGCGAGCTGCCAGCCGACGATCATCCGGCTGTGGCAGTCGAGGATGAAGGCGAGGTAGACGAAGCCGTTCCAGGTGCGGATGTAGGTCAGATCCGCGACCCACTTCTCGTTCGGCCGGGTCGCGGTGAAGTCGCGCTGCAAGAGATCGCGGGCCCGTTCGGCCGCGGCCTCGTCGGGGATCGTCGTGCGCTGCTTGCGGCCGCGAAGCTTGCCCTCGAGCCCGTGCTCGCGCATCACCCGCGCCACCTGGTCGCGGCCGACCTCGACGTCGCGGCGACGGAGCTCCTTCCAGGTTTTGCGGGCCCCGTACACCTTCCGGCGGCCTGAGCGGGCAGCTTCGATCTCCGCGAGCAGCTCACGGTCGGCGAGCTCACGCGCCGACGGCTTCCGGGATCTGCGTGCGTAGAGCGTGCTCACCGGCACGCCCAACGTGCGGCAGATCGGCTCGACCCCGAAGGCATCCCGCCGCTCCACGATGTAGCGGGTCACCGTCGCCGGGTCGGGTCGAGCTCCTGAGCGAAATAGACGGACGCGTCCTTCAAGATCGCATTCGCCCGGCGCAGCTCGAAGTTCTCCTTACGGAGCTTCTTCAGCTCTTCGCGCTCCTCGCTCGTCAACAGATCACGCCGGCGGCCGCTGTCAGCCTCCGCCTGCCGCACCCAGTGACGCAACGACTCCTTATGGACGCCCAGGTCCTGGGCGACATGCGCGATCGGACGCTTCGACTCGAACACGAGACGAACAGCCCGCTCGCGCAGCTCATCGGGGTACTTCCTCGGTCTGGCCATCGCAGGAGCATCTCCTTCCGCCAGGACAGAGCCCGGCATCGGAGCCTCCAAGTTTTCCAGGGTCCTTCATCTTGTGGTCAGCGACGATGGCTGGCGGATGCCGGATTGGCTGTGGGAGCGGATGGAGCCGTTGCTGTCTGGGCCGCCGCCGCACCCGTTGGGTTGTCATCGTCCGCGCGTGCCGAACCGTGATGCGATGGACGCGATCTTGTTGGTGTTGCGGACGGGGATGCAGTGGAACGCGCTCAACGCGACCGGCGTCTGCTCCTCCTCGGCGGCGCACCGGCGCTTCCAGGAGTGGGAGCAGGCGGGCGTCTTCCATGAGTTCTGGCGGCAGGGCCTGTTGGACTACGACGCGGTCGTCGGGATCGACTGGGCCTGGCTAGCGGCCGATGGCGCGATGACCAAGGCGCCGCTCGGTGGCCCGAGAACCGGCCCCAACCCCACTGATAGAGCTAAAAAGGGGCGAAACGGTCGGTCCTCAGCGAAGGCGCGGGAGTCCCGATCGGGCTCGAGCACGAGGGCGCCAACCGCAACGACCACACACTGCTGAAGGGCACGCTCGACTCGATCCCGATCGAACGGCCCCAGCCGACCGACGAAAAGCCGCAGGGCATCTGCCTCGACCGGGCCTACGACAACGCCGACTCGCGCGAGCTGATCGGCGAATACGGGCTCACCCCGCACATCCGCAGCCGCGGCGAGGAGATCGAACTCAAGGCCCGCACCCCCGGCTGGCGCGCCCGCCGCTGGGTCGTCGAGGCCTGCCACTCATGGCTCAACCGCAACCGCGCGATCCTAATCCGCTGGTCGAAGAAAGACGAAAACCACCTCGCCCTACTCCAACTCGCCGCCGGCCTGATCGCCTTCAAGAAAGCCCACACCGCACGGCTCGTACTCACCCAAGCGGGATAGGCCCTTAAGCGGTCTGCTCGACGGCCTCGTCGGGCTCGTCGTCGGCGAACGTGCCGGCGCTCGTCACGAGCGTCGGGCGGATCCCCTGCGCGATGCACTCC
>DATBZR010000062.1:0-8217 GCA_036513095.1 Candidatus Dormiibacterota bacterium
CCCAACCATGCCGAGATGTTGAATACCCGCCGAGCCGAGGGAAACCAGGTCCTGTTCCGGGCGGGAGGGGAACTGGGAGAACCGGTTCGCTCGTATGTGGCGCGACTGATCACTATCGAAGACCTGCTGGCACAATTGCCCATCAGATGAGACGCGTGGCCCTGCTCGGCGCGATGCTGCTCGTGGCCTGCAACAGCAGCGCGGTTCCGCTCGCAGGTACCACCGCGGCTTCGCCGGCGCGCGCCCTGGCCGCCGCCCCGGACTTTTACGACCAGCCCTCCTTCGCCTCCCGCACCGGCCGCCCGCCGGCGCTGAGCCTGCAGGAGCTTTTCCACCCGACCTACTTCGTGCCGTCGGACCCCACAAAGATCCGGACGCTGCTTGTGACCGGCGACATCATCCCCGCGCGCGGCGTGAACTACTTCGCCACGGTGAAGCACGACTTCCTGTGGCCGTTCCGCCCCACAGCCGATTACACGAAGAACGCTGACATCACCTACATCAACCTCGAGTCACCGCTTTTCGCCGGGTGCCCGGTTAGCCCGGCCGAGAGCTTCACGTTCTGCGGCGACGCGCGATTCGTCGACGGCCTGAACTTCATGGGCGCCAAGGTTGCGAACCTCGCCAACAACCATCTTTCGAACTATGGGGCGCAGGGGATCACGGAAACCGACCAGTTGCTCAACTCGCACGGAATCCTGACCTCGGGCCTGGGGCCGGTTGCGGTGATCGATGTGCGCGGCATCAAGTTCGGCTTCATCGGCTTCAACGGCGTCGGTCGCGCGATCGACCAGACCGCGCTGAAAGCGGGCATCGCTCGCGCGCGCCAGCAGGCCGACATCGTCGTCGTGCAGTTTCACTGGGGAAAGGAGTACGAGCGGCAGCCAATGGCCGCCCCAAGCGTGCCGACGCCCGACGACCCGGTGAACATCGGCCACCTGGCGATCGACTGGGGCGCCGACATCGTCATCGGCAACCATCCGCACTGGTACCAGGGAGTCGAGGTCTACAAGGGCAAGCTCATCACCTACTCGCACGGCAACTTCGTCTTCGACCAGATGTGGTCGGAGGAGACGCGCGAAGGCGTGATCGGCACCTACACCTTCTACGGAACGCAGCTGGTGGCGGCGAGCTGGAAGCCTGTCCGCAGCTACGACTACGGGCAGCCGGTCTTCATGAACGCGCAGGACTCCGCGTCGACGCTGCAGACGATGGAGGCCGCGAGCGACACGCTCGCGACGCGTTTGCACGAGCCGACCACATCGCCCGTGCCCGCATATCCTCCGTCACTTCCTTACGCGCCTCAACATGCCCCCGCCTGACCGACCAGTTAGAATCTCGTCCAACTAAATCTCAGGGGGTCCCACCGTCGCAGCTTACGTCCCAGACACAGGGAGATCGCGGACACGCGGCCGTGTCCGTCGCCGCAAAGACCGGTTTCGTTTTCTAGTCGCGATCGGCGTGGTCGTGGGCCTCACCGCGGCCGGAGTGCTGACGGCAGGGTTCACCGCGAGAGGCCGTACGCCGATCAAGTTCACGCTCGAACGCGCGACCGCGCCGGCGGCGGCGAGCTTCGACCATTTCAACTTCTCCAACTACTGGCTTGCCACGCATCCGCAACCTGATCTCCCGATCCACGGACAGGCCGCGTACCTGGTCGACCTCGACACCCGGATGGTGATGTGGGAGCGGGATCCGGAGACGACGCGCGCACCGGCAAGCCTCACGAAGCTCATCACCGCGATGGTGGCCGTCGACGACGCCGGCTCGCTCGACCGCGTGGTCGAGGTGACGCCCGGGGCCACGCAGGTCGTACCGAGCGTGATGGGGCTTTCGGCCGGCGAGCGCCTCACCGTGCGGCAGCTGCTCGACGGACTCTTCCTGTCGTCCGGCAACGATGCCGCCGAGGCGTTGGCGCAGGGAATCGTGCCCCGCGAGCGCTTCATCCGCCAGATGAACCAGAAGGCGACGAGCATCGGGCTGACCGGCAGCCATTTCGTGAACCCGAGCGGGCTCGACGCGCCCGGCCACGGAATGACGGCTCATGACCTCGTCCACACCGCCGCATACCTCGATCGTTATTACCCCCAGCTCGCCGCGATCGCGGCGACCAAGGACATCGCCATCCCGGCCACCGCGCAGCACAAGGCCTTCTACCCCCACAACCTCAACGGCCTGCTGTGGAGCTACGCCGGGGCTACGGGCCTGAAAACGGGCCTCACGGACAATGCGGGCGGGTGCATGCTCGCGACGGCGACGCGAGACGGACGTCACCTGGTGGTCGTCGTGCTGAACGCGACACTCCACTCGACCGCCGACGCCACGGTGCTGCTCAACTACGGGTTCAGCGTGCGCACCGACGCGGCGTTCGGGCCCTGGACGACGCGACCGTCCTCCTGATCTCGATCAACCGCAAACCCTAGACTTCCGGCGTGGTTCGCCTCACGGGACTGACCGCGCTCGAGGTGCTGGATTCTCGGGGCAATCCGACGATCGCAGTCACCGCGCACACGGACAAGGGCAGCGGGCGGGCGATCGTGCCCTCCGGCGCCTCGACGGGCGTCCACGAAGCCGTCGAGCTGCGCGACGGCGACCCCAAACGGTACGGCGGGAAGGGCGTGACGAAGGCGGTGAGCCACGTCACCGGCGAGATCGCCGAGAGGCTGCGCGGCTTCGACGTCCTGGACCAGAAGGGGCTCGATCGGGTCCTGATCGATCTCGACGGCACGCCGAACAAGGGACGCCTGGGCGCGAATGCGATCCTGGGAGTGTCCCTGGCCGTGGCGCATGCCGCCTCGCAGGCGAAGGGGCTTCCTCTCTATGTCCACCTCGGCGCCGAAGGCGCAACCACGCTGCCCCTGCCGATGGCCAACATCCTGAACGGCGGCGCGCACGCCGACACGTCCGTCGACCTGCAGGAGTTCATGGTGTGCCCCGTCGGCTCGCCGACGTTCGCCGAAGCGATACGCGCCGTGGCCGAGGTCTATCACGAGCTGAAGAAGGTGCTGAAAGGACAGGGCCTCGCCACGGCGGTAGGGGATGAGGGGGGCTTTGCACCCAACCTGCGATCGAATGAGGACGCGCTCAAGCTGATCGTCGACGCGATCAAGCAAGCCGGTTACGAACCCGGCCGCGACGTGGCGATCGCGCTCGACCCGGCCGCGAGCGAGTTCTACGCGGACGGCAAGTACACGCTGAAAGGAGAAGGCCGGACGCTGGATGCGGCGGCCCTCGTCGGCCTCTACGCGGACTGGGCCGCGCGCTACCCGATCGTCTCCATCGAGGACGGCATGGCGGAGGACGACTGGGACGGATGGCGCCTGCTGACCGAAAGGCTCGGCGCAAATGTCCAGCTGGTCGGCGACGACCTGTTCGTCACCAACGTTGCGCGACTCAAGCAAGGCATCGAGAAAGGCGTGGCCAACTCGCTGCTCGTGAAGGTGAACCAGATCGGCACGTTGACCGAGACGCTCGACGCGATCGACCTCGCCCGCCGTTCCGGGTACAGCTCGGTCATCTCGCACCGGTCGGGCGAGACCGAGGACACGACGATCGCCGACCTCGCCGTGGCCACAGGCGCGGGCATGATCAAGACGGGCGCGCCCGCCCGATCGGAGCGGGTCGCGAAATACAACCGCCTGCTCTCGATCGAAGCGGACCTTGGCGAGGCGGCCGTCTACGCCGGGCGATCAAAACTGCGGTGAAGCCACCGTCGCGAGCTGTGCACGCGGGACACGACCTGAAAGCCCGCAGCCCGCTGGCGCCCGACCTGAGCCCCGCCGCCGTTCATGTGTACACGGACCTGGACGACTACGACGCGGTGGCGAAGGGAGAGCGCCCGGGCTACTACTACGGGCGCAACTCGAACAGCAACCGCGACATGCTCGAAAAAGCCGTGGCCGAGCTCGAGGGCGCCGAGGCCGGGCTCGCCACCGCCTCAGGCATGGCCGCGCTGCACGCCGTCATGCTGGCCCTGGTCCCGCGTCCCGCCACCATCGTGGCCACCCGCGAGCTGTACGGGGGCACCATGGCGCTGCTGCGCCAGGACTTCGAGCCCGCAGGCTACGAGATCCACTTCATCGACCTGGCTGACCTCGAAGCCGTGCGCCGCGGCCTTGACGGCGCAGGCCTCATCCTCGCGGAGACGATCACCAATCCGCTTTGCGCCGTGCCCGACATCGAAGCGATTGCGGCGATGGCACGCGAGCGCGGCGTGCCATTTCTCGTCGACAACACCTTTGCGTCACCCATCCTGTGCCGCCCGCTAGAGCTCGGCGCGACGGCGGTGATGCACAGCGTGACGAAATACATCGGTGGTCACTCCGACCTCGTCGCGGGCGTGGCGGCCGGCGATGCAAAGGTAATCGGCGCGGCGCGCGCCCGTTCCGTCCGCACGGGTACGACCCTCAGCCCGTTCGATGCATGGCTTGCGCTTCGCGGGTTGAGGACGCTCGACGTCAGGATGCGCAGGCACAGCGAGAACTCAATCGCACTCGCTCGCGCGATGCATTCGATGGCAGGCGTTGCCCGCGTGCACCATCCATTGCTCGAGGGATCGCCCTCGTTCGCGGTCGCCCGGCGCCTGATGCCGCAGGGAGTGGGGGGGATGATGGCTTTCGACCTCGAGGGAGGGCGGCCGGCGGTGCAGAGCATGATGTCGCGCTTTCAACTTGCGGCCTTCGCGGCGAGCCTTGGGGGCGTCGAGACCACGATCTCCTATCCCGAGATCACCTCGCACCGATCGCTCACCCCACAGGAGCGCGCGGACCTGGGCGTGACGGCGGGGACCGTGAGGGTCTCGGTCGGCATCGAGGATGCGGACGACATCATCGACGACTTCGCCCAGGCGCTGGCCGCCTCCTAGGTCCTTGGCTGTCTACACCGCGCTACAGCTGTTCGAGGTGCTGGTCGCGAGCGCCATCCTGCTCTTCGGCGTCCTCCGACATTCGCCGACGATCACGTTGCTCGGCGCCGGCTATCTGATCGGGAAGGCGATCCTCAACATCCTCGCTCCGGAGGGCGGCACCGTTTACCGGCGCTCCCTGGTTGGCTACGGCTTCGCCCTCGTGTACGTCGTGGGCGCCTTCATCCTCGTGCACTTCAACGGCTGACCAAGCCCTGGGCTGACCGAGCTTTCTATCCTTTCTCTAATGCCGCCGAGCATCGTGACCACCGGAATCACCCAGTTGATCGGCAACACGCCGCTGCTGCGCGTTCGCATGTTCGAGCGCGAATTTCCGCGCGTCGAGGTGTACGCGAAGGCCGAATGGTTCAATCCCGGCGGGTCGGTGAAGGATCGCGCGGCCCTGTCCATGATCGAAGACGGGGAGCGGCGCGGCGCCCTGACGCACGACAAGGCGATCATCGACTCGACCTCGGGCAACACCGGCATCGCTTACGCGATGATCGCGGCCGCCAAAGGCTATCGCGTGAAGCTGGTCATGCCCGCGAATGTGAGCGCCGAGCGCAAAGCGTTGATCAGCGCCTATGGGGCTGAGGTGGTCTACAGCGATGCCGGCGAGGGATCCGACGGCGCGATCCGCCTCGTGCGTGAGCTTGTCGCCGCCGACCCCGAGCTCTACTTCTATCCAGACCAGTACTCGAATCCGGCCAACGCGCGGGCTCACTACGACGGCACCGCGGTGGAGATCCTTCACCAAACGGCCGGGCGGGTGACGCACTTCATCGCGGGCCTCGGCACAACGGGCACGTTCGTCGGCACCTCCAGCCGCCTCAAAGAGCACGATCCATCGATCCAGACCATCGCGGTCCAACCGGAGGATTCGTTCCATGGGCTGGAGGGGTTGAAGCACATCCCGACCGCGATCGTGCCGAAGATCTGGAATCCGACCCTGGCGGACGAGATCTGGGATTGTCCGACGGAGCCCGCATACGATCTGGCTCGCGCCATCGCCCGCACCGAGGGCGTGCTGGTCGGCCACTCGAGCGGCGCGGCATTGTGGGCCGTGAGGCGCCTGGCGGGAGCCATCGGCGAGGGCGTGGTGGTGACCGTCTTCCCCGACTCCGGCGACCGCTACCTCTCCACCGGCCTCTACGGACGGAAGTGAAGATCAGCCCGGAGGCTCTTAAGGCGGTGAACGCACACGTGGCCGAGGGTTATCCCAATGAGATCTGCGGGATGCTGGCGGCCCCGAAAGGCACCCGCGCCGTGACCGAGATCAGGCGAGCGAAGAACGCGAACACCGAGCGCCCGCGCGACACCTACCAGATCGATCCCCGCGAGCACCGCGCGATCGAGAAGGACTGCGATCGGGCCGGCCTCGACATCGTCGGCTACTACCACAGCCATCCCGACCACGCCTCCTATGCATCGATCCGGGACACCGAGCAGGCCTGGCCCGACTACTACTACCTGATCGTCTCCTGCATCGGCGGTGAGGTCAAAGAGGGGAAGGTATTCTCTCGGTCGGATTGGGAGACGAGGCAGATGACTGAGGAGCCCCTGGAGGTCGCCCGGGCAAAACCGGTCTAATTGACCGCGTGCCCCGCCCCATCGTCGCCATCGTCGGCCGCCCAAACGTCGGCAAATCGACGCTGTTCAACCGCATCCTGGGCTGGCGAAAGGCGATCGTCGATCCTCAATCCGGCCTGACGCGTGACCGCCTGTACGGCGTGGCCGACTGGCGCGGCCGCGAGTTCACCGTGGTCGACACCGCCGGACTGGACCTGGACAGCGCGAAAGACACCTCTCAGGAGGCGATCGAGGCCCAGAGCAAGGTCGCGATCGACCAGGCGCAGGTGATCGTCCTTCTCCTCGACGTCCGCCAGGGCCTGACCGGCGTCGACCGCGACATCGCGCAGCTGCTGCGCCGCTCCGGGCGGCGCGTGGTGGTGGCCGCGAACAAGGCCGACTCCCCGAGCGAGAAGCACTTCGCCCACGAGATCCTCGAGCTCGGCTTTGAAGAGCCGTCGCTGGTCTCGGCCCAGCACGGAATCGGAGTGGGGGATTTCCTCGATCGGGTGCTGGAGGCGCTGCCGCCACCGGAGCTCGAGCCTTCGGTCGACGAGAAGGCCGACCGGCTGGCCATCATGGGGCGTCCCAACGTCGGCAAGTCGTCGCTGCTCAACGCCCTGCTCGGAGACGAGCGAGCCCTGGTCAGCCCGGTGCCGGGCACCACACGCGACCCGATCGACACCGAGCTCGTCTACGACGGAATCCCCGTGGTCCTGATCGACACGGCCGGCATCCGGCGCAAGTCCTCCAACCGCGACCAGATCGAGCGCTACAGCCTGATGCGCGGCATCCATGCCATGGAACGGGCTGACACCGTGCTGCTGGTGATCGACGCCTCGGCCGGAGTCCTGGCCCAGGATCAGCACGTCGCCGGGTACGCGCTCGAAGCCGGGAAGGGCCTGGTCATCGTCGTCAACAAGATCGATCTTGTCGATGTGGCCGAGCGCAAGCCCGCCCACTGGCGGACGGTGCTCGGCAAGGACTTCAAGTTCGCCCCCTTCGCGCCGGTGGTCGCAGTCTCCGCCAAGACGAGGGAAGGCATCGGCGGGATCATTCCGGCCGCGCTGGAGGTGGTGGGCCAGCGCCGGATCAAGATGCCGCCCAACGAGCTGAACCGCGTCCTTCGCGAGGCGTTCCTGTCACACCCGCCGCCCAGCTTCAAGGGCCGCAGGCTCAAGCTGGGGTACGCGACGCAAGCCTCCGGAGAGGCTCCGACGGTCGTGATGTTCGTCAATGACACGGGGCTGCTCCATTTTTCCTACAGGCGTTATCTCGAAAAGAAGATCCGAGATCGGTTCGGCCTGATCGGCAACCCGTTGAAGCTGGTGCTTCGGTCGGATACCGAGAAACGTGCCGGTGCAGCGCGCCAGGCGGTGCGAACCGACGCGAAACGCGGAAAGTGATGCTCGTTCGGCGCGCGAATGCATCCACGCACGAAACGACCGAAGACGCTAAATCTCGACGGACGATAGCCCTTAACGACTTCTAACCTAACTCCGGCCGGAGGCGATGAAAGCGGTCGAGAACGTGCCAGATCAGGCTCCCAACCGAGGAACGATTACGCGTGGAGGGACGATTTCAAGACCCGGAACTGCGATGTTATTGAAATGGCGGTCGCGTGTGACCAGTATGTCAGCGCCACCGTCCTTGGCGAGCTGGATCAGGTAGTCGTCACCGCGATCAGCCGGCACGATCCGCGGCGGGTCGATTGGATCGGGGAGCCAGATCGATTCCTCTTCAAT
>DATBZR010000063.1:0-6115 GCA_036513095.1 Candidatus Dormiibacterota bacterium
ACGCGTCAATGGCACTCCCTGGTAGAGCCCCAAGAGGCCGGCCGGGCCACTGTCGTGTTGCACAGTGACGGCCACGTTGCTCATGAGTTCGCCCAGCTCTGCGGGTATACCGTCGAGCGCCTCGCTCACCATCACCTCGAATCGCTCGGGATCAACTTCGACCATGCAGCAAGTGTCCAACCCGACGCCATACGCGCCGCGCTAAGGCATCCGCTCATCCGGATCTGAGCGGACAGCAGTTTCGGTCGCCCGCATGCCGACAGGCGGCGGAATGACGCGCATGCCGGGGTCGCGTCGGATCTGCACGGGCGAACCGCCTGGCCGCGGTGCGGAGGAAGGCCAACAACAACTCGCTGTCGGGCACCCTGAACGCCATCAATCGTTTCGGATAGGTACCGATCGGTCGCCCAAGAAGGGTCATGAAGGCCCACAAACCGAACCAAACGACAGCGACGCGAAGCATTTGCCGCAGATCGATGGTTGGACCGAACAATCTCTGGGCTTGTCGTTTTCTAAGGTCGCTTGCGTCGTCAAGAGCACGGCATACTGAGCCTTGCCTAGACCGGCACCAGTGTGCGGAGCGTCAGTCCATAACTAACCACTTCTTAGGAGAATGCCTTGGCTCCTAGGGCCGGCGGGGAGGCCGACAAGATCGGCAACCGGTACGAGGCCGCTTGGGCGATCTGGCACGCCTTGCGTTGCCTGCGCGAGAGTCGCACAGCGCTGACAGTTGAGGAGTTCGATCCCGATCTGGGCAAGGGCTCCGAGTTCACATTCGTTAGCAAGGCCGGGACCGAAGTGCACCAGGTCAAACGGCAAAGCGGGTCGGCGAACGGGTGGACCATCAAGGCGCTACATGCCAAGGGCATCTGGGCAGTCGCGAAGGACCACGTCGCCGCTGGCCGTATCTACTACTTCATCTCGCTAATCGGATGCGGTGCTCTGAAGGACCTCGCAGATCGCGCGCGGCGTGCACCTGATCTGGCCTCATTCACCCAACATGGCCCGAGCAGCAAGGATCTCACCGCGGCCTTCACCGAGCTTTCGGCGCCCGAAATCCTCGGTTCGCCCGACGTGGCGTGGAAGACACTCGCAGGTATGCGCTTCGAGGTTGTCGACGAGCATCACCTCGTCGAAACCAATGCGCTCCTTGCCTCGCTCTGCTTGGAGGGAGCCGACGGCCACCTCGCTGCTCTGGCACTCGGCGACCTGATCGTGACTCAGTTGGGCGTCAAACTCACCAAAGATAACCTCCTCAGCCTGCTGCAGGCCAAGGGCATCAAACCGATCGCTCCGCAGGCCAGCAGCGACTCACGCGAGCGAGTGCGTGCGGTCACTGACAGCTGGCGCGAGTCGGTCAGTCGTGAACTGCTCGATCCTCCGCTGCCCCGCGCCGAGGCCGCCAAAGTTGTCGAGTCACTGCGGTCCAAGGACGTCACCATGGTCGTGGGGGCGGCCGGAGGTGGGAAAAGTGTAGTCCTTAAGCAGATCGTGGACACGATAGAGGCGAACGGCACCCAGGTACTGGCACTACGTCTCGACCGCGTGGATTCGTTCGCATCAACCACCGAACTTGGGCGACAGCTCGGCCTAGATAGCTCACCGGTTTGGGCTCTTGCGCTGGCGGCCGGCGACAGTCCGTCTGCACTTGTCATTGACCAACTCGATGCAGTCAGTCTCGCCAGCGGGCGCCTACCGGCGAACTTCGACGCGGTAGCCGACCTCGTCCGGGAGGCGTCGGGTCTGCCCGGGATGCGCGTCATCATGGCCAGCCGTCAGTTCGATGTCGACAATGACTCGCGTATACGTGACCTCAGCTCGCGGGAGAACGTCCAAACCGTCACGGTCAACCCACTGCCTGATCAACTGGTTGACATGGCGGTGTCCGCCATGGGGCTGAACGCCGCGTCGCTGACGGCTAAGCAACGCGACTTGCTGCGCACGCCGCTGCATTTGGCCCTGCTGTCAACCGTGGCCGAGGAGGGCAACGCCCTCGACTTCCAAACCCACACCGATCTGTTCGACACGTTCTGGATCTACAAGCGCCGCGTCGCCTCGCAGCGGAGGCCTGGCCTTCGCTTCAACGAAGTGATCCAGCGCGTCGCAACCTCCATGAGCGATCGCCAGACGCTATCCGTGCCGGCCGCGATTCTCGATAGCAACGAACTCGCCGCGGACGCGGACGTGTTGATCTCCGAGCACATCCTGGCGCCGGACGGCAAGCAGATTGCGTTCTTCCACGAGACGTTCTTCGACTATGCCTTCGCCCGCCAGTGGGTTACGCAGCAGGAGTCAGTGTGCGACTTCCTGACACGCGGCGAGCAAGAGCTGTTCCGACGCGGGCAAGTGCGACAGATCTTGCATCACCTTCGCGAACAAGATTCGGATCGCTTCGTCGACGAAGTCCAAGCGGTCCTGCTAAGTCCGGCGATTCGCTACCACGTCAAGGATGCCGTCCTTGCGCTACTCGGTGCCCTTACAGCGCCGACCGCGGATGAAGCAGCAGCTGTGTTGGCGATTGCCGTTGCGCATCCCTCGTTCGAGCATCGCATCTGGCAGCAGATCCGGACCGCGGCATGGTTCTCGAGGCTGAACGAGGACGGCGTTATCCGCAGCTGGTTGGACAGCGACGACGAGGGCGTGCGCAACCGGGCACTGGACTTTCTGCCGCCTGCCGCGAAGGGGTCGCTGCCCGAGGTGACGCGCCTCCTGACCGACTATGAGCAGCACAGGGACTATCCCGCATGGCTGCGCTGGGTCACTCGTTTCGGCGACGTGCATGAGAATCGGAAGCTCTTCGATTTGCTGTTGGACCAGGTTCGCGTCGATGCTCTCGGGAGCCACGAGCACGAGCTGTGGATGAACGTCTACCACCTGGCTGAACATGAACCAGGCTGGGCCGTCGAACTTTTGGTGGCCCACTTCATCGAGCGCCCTGACGCCCTCCGACTGGACGATGACGGCAAGGTGCTGGCGTTGAAGGAGCGCGAGCACGCGGCCGTCGACCTGATCAAGGCCGCTGCAGAGAGCGAACCGTTGGCGTTCAGCCAGCGCCTGTTGCCCTTCATCCTCGATGTCATCCGGCTCACCGGCTATGAGTCGCATGAAGGTTCGCCACCAGCCGATCGGCACTTCAGTTTTCGCTCCCCGGTTGGCGAGCACGGCGACTCCGACGTCGATGACGCGCTGTTTCACGGCATGCAGCACGCCCTCGAGGCGATGGCTGCCGTCGACCCGCAAGCGATTCGACCTGAGCTTGAGGTCCTGGCGCACGACGAACACGACTCCGCCCAGTTTCTGCTGTACCGCGCGCTGATGTCCGCCGGACCCGTGTATGCCGAGTGGGCAGCCGAGCTGTTGCTCGAAAGCGACGCTCGGCTCGAGTGCGGTTACATGTCCAACGTCGTATGGGCCGCTCGCGAACTGGTCCGAGTTATCAGCCCACATGTCCGCGACGAGACGCATGCCAAGCTTGAGGAGCGATTCTGCGATCTGCGCATGCGCTGGGAACAGCGCCCGAACGGCCGCTACGCCTTCGACTTTCTTTCGGCCCTCGACGAGGCGCGATTGTCCGAAACCGGCCGTCGAAGGCTCGAGGAGTACCGGCGGCGCTTCAATGCACACGAGCCACCGGCGCCGACCGGTGTCCGGGGTGGCTTTGTCAGCTCCCCCATCGCCACAGCCGCCGCCGAGCGGATGACCGACGACCAGTGGCTCAGCGCCATGAAGAAGTATCAAACCGACGACGACACGAACTGGGATGACCTGACTGGCGGGGCCCGCGAATTGTCACAGGTGCTGCAGGAGCAAGTTAAGCAGGATCCGCTTCGCTTCTCGCGCCTTGCCAAGCGCATGACGCCCGATCTGAGCCCGGCCTACGGCGACGCGATCCTAATGGGCCTGGGTGAGGCCGACGTGCCTGCGGAGGGCCGGGACGAGGTGTTCGACGGTGTGCGGGCGATCGCCGCCCTCGGTCAGGCCGACAACGACCGCTGGCTCGGCATGGCACTGCGCCGCCATCTGGAGACCGTCCCGCTCGATCTCGTCGAACTGATTCGCGATCGCGCCCTAGATTCCCCCGACCCTGTCGATGACCGGCCGTCCGTGACCATCGACCGGTCGGATGGCCGAAACCGCGCTGAGGAGTTGCACATGCACGCCATCAACTCCGCACGTGGCAGTCTGGCCGAGACACTCGGCAACCTGCTGGTCTACGACGTCGACGGCTCGCGTACGGATCTGGTGCGCGACAGGCTGCCGGCTCTCGCCCAAGATCCGGTGTTAGCGGTTCGCGTCACCGCAGCCCACACACTCGCAGCCGCACTGCGGCACGCCCGCCCAGAAGCAGTGGCGGCATTCCAATTGCTGATCGATACCGACGACGTCTTGCTGGCTACCGATCTGGTGCAGCGGCTGATCCTCTACATCGGCAACGTCGAGGCCGACGTTGCGATGCCGGTTGTGAAGCGAATGATCGAGTCCGACGACCCGGATTGTCGCGAGGCGGGCGGCCGCTTGGTCGCCCGCGCCGGACTTGAGTGGGGCGCCAACGACCTGTTGTCGCAGGCGCTGGGCTCGGATGTGCGCGTGCGCCGAGGCATCGCCAGCACATGCGCCGTGCTGGTCCAGCCCACTGAGAACGCCGACCTGGCCAAGGCGACTCTGAAGCAGCTGTTCAATGACAAGGACAAGGACGTCCGTGGAAACGCCGCCGAAGTTGCACCGCGGCTGCGGGATCACCCGCTCGGACCGTTCATTGACCTGCTCGAAGCCCTGATCGACTCCCCCGCGTACGACGAGGCAACCCCGCAGCTCCTCATTTCGCTGCAGCACGCGCCTGATCGCGTGGACGGGTTGGTGCTTCGTGCGGCGCGCCGCTTCATGGATGAGTTTGGCGCTGACGCCGCAGATATCCGAACAGGAGCAGCGGGCGACGCGCACTACGTCTGTGAGCTCATCGTCCGCGGCTTGGCGCAGAGTCGTGACACGGCACAGCGTTCAGAACTCCTCGACGCTTTGGACCGCCTTCTCGAGCTAGGCGTATACGGCATCCATGAAGCGATCGCGGCCTACGAGCGTGACTAACGGTCCTCGCTTTCAGGCTGCGGCAGAGCGGCGGCGAGCCACCGGCGAAACTCACCGATCGCGGCCTGGCCGAGCGACCCGTTGGCCTGGAGCTTTCGGGTAGAGCTCATCGGTCACATGACCGAGACACCGCGAGTGGTGAAGACGCCGCCATGTCTTGGTGGCGCGTTCGTAAAGGGCCTCGGTCCGCGCCGGCGGCTCGACGCCGCAGACATGGCAGGTGCCGGGGTAGCGCGGCTCTATCTGCTTCTTGTCAGATTCCGGCTAATGCTCTTCCACGTCAGGGACCGTAACCGCGTCCGCCGTTGCCCGTCTCGGGCTACGCGAATCTCGGGTCGGCCAAGATCTGCCCAACCCGGGCACGGAGAACCCGACAGCGCGGCCGTTGGCGAGCAAGTTGATGCTGTGGCCCTTGAGCGTGAGTACCCGCCCGGATCGAGGAGGTACGTCACTCTGGGCGGAATGACGCTTCCTTGTCGCGGTTGTGCCACGGACAAACAGCTTCGTGTCAGCCGGCCAGCTCACTGTCATCGGCACGAGAGGGAGTCCCATTAGCGGAACGATGACCGGACGCATCTGAGCCAAGCCCTGGTGTCCGTAGGCGGATCGATGCTCCTATGGATGTCAAGGCCGGGTGAAGCGCTGTTGGGCGGCCTGTCTGGTGGTGCCGAGCACGCCGGCTATGGCGGCCCAGGTGGTGTGGTGTTGCCGGGCGCGGATCACGGCGGCTTGCAACTGTTCGTGGGCGTCGATGAGGTGGAGGCGTGCGTCAGCGAGCAGGGCGATGGGGTCGGGATGGGTGTCAGGTAGGCGGCGGCGGGCCTGACCCTTGCCGAGGGTGCTGCGCTGTGCGTCGCACGCTGAGCAGAGCGCGATCCCGCCGTAGGTGACGGTCGCGGTGAGTTGGCAGCCGGGTCGGTCGACGGGTCGCAGGGCGTAGATGCAGCGGGCTGCGGCGGTGATCATTGTCAAGCCACCGTTGACATCGGGAGGACCTGGTGGGATTGCTCGCTTGCTGTGCGAGCCGTCA
>DATBZR010000064.1:0-10063 GCA_036513095.1 Candidatus Dormiibacterota bacterium
ATCAGCCAGCTCGGTCTCCGCCTGCAGGCCGCTGCGCCCGTCGAAGACGTGGCCGGGAGCGTCGCGTCCGCCGTCCAGTCCGGACTTGGCGCGAAATGGGTACGTGTCGCGCTTGCCAAGTCGGCACCCGTCGCTGTCGCCGGAGACGTCCCAGATGGAAAGGTGACCCCCGATTTGTCTGCACCACTCGTGCACGGTGACCAGGTCATCGGCATCATCGAATGCGGGCCGAAGCTGGACGGCGGCTACCAGCCCTCCGATCAAGACCTCCTGAGCACACTGGGCCGGCAGGCCGCTCTGGCCATCCACAACTCGCTGCTCTCGGCTGAGCTTTCCGATCGCCTGGACGAGCTGGCCGCCTCGCGGGCCAGGCTGGTGCAGGCGGAGGAGGCCGGCCGCCGGCGGCTGGAGCGCGATCTGCACGACGGCGTCCAGCAGGAGCTCGTGGGCGTGCTGGCCCGCCTTGGGTTGGCGCGCAATCAGCTGAAACGCGACCCTCGGTTGGCGGAAACCACACTGCGTGACGTTCAGCTGGACGCCCAGCGCGCACTCGAGGACCTGCAGGAGCTGGCGCGTGGAATCCATCCTGCGATCCTCACCGACCGCGGTCTGGTCGAGGCAGTCGCCGAACGTGCGACGCGACTTCCGGTGCCAGTCGAGGTTCATGCCAACGGCCTCGAGAAGGCGGCGCGGCTCCCGGTCGAGCTCGAGGGCGCCGCCTACTTCTTCGTCTCCGAGGCTCTGGCCAATTCACTGAAGCACGCCGGCGCGAGTCGAATTCAGGTCCGCTTCCATTCCACGCCAGGGCGGCTCGTGGTCGAGGTTGATGACGACGGCCACGGCTTTGAGCCGGGGCATGTCAAGCTCTCCGGCCTGCGGGGTCTCGAGGATCGGATCGAAGCGCTTGGCGGTCGTGTCGAGATCACGAGCACTCCCGGCAAAGGCACGCAATTGCGTGCCGATCTGCCTCTACAAGAGACCAGGCATGCCTGACCGGCTGCGCATCGTGATCGCCGAGGACAACTATCTCGTGCGTGAAGGCACCCGGCGCTTGCTGGAGGATTCGGGCGAGGTCGACGTGCTGGCGGCGGTGGGGAATGCCGAGGAGCTGCTGCAGGCGGTGGAGAGCCTTCGGCCGGACGCGGTCTTGACGGATATCCGGATGCCTCCCGGGCACCAGGTCGAAGGTATCGAGGCGGCTCACGCGATCCGCAAGCGCCATCCGGGGATTGGCGTCGTCGTGCTGTCGCAGCACTCGGACGCCGCGTATGCGGTGCAGCTTCTGAGGGACGGCACCGACGGGCTGGGGTACCTGCTCAAAACGCGCGTCGGGGAGCTTGACGAGCTGCTGCGTGCGCTGCGCGAGGTTGCGGCCGGCCGTTCGGTCGTGGATTCTGGCGTGGTCGAGCGGCTGGTCGACTACCGCTCGCGTCAGGCCGAGTCCCCGCTGCGCCTCCTCAGCGAGCGGGAGGTCGAGGTGCTGCGGGAAATGGCGGAGGGCAAGTCAAATGCGTCGATCGCCGGCAGCCTCCATCTGTCCGAATCGTCGGTCGAGAAATACGTGAACACGATCTTCTCCAAGTTGGGGCTCACCGAGGAACGCCAGCTGAGCCGGCGGGTGGCCGCCGTCCTTGCCTATTTGCGCGCCGCGACGAGCTGAGCTCTTTGGAGACCCGCGATTTCGCGACGGGGGCCGAGTCCCGAGCCAATGCCCGCGCCTGGGAATTCTTCAACCGCCAGCCGCCGTCGTACCGGCGGCTGGCGCTCTACCGGTGATGAGCGCGAAGAAAGAGGAGACCCGCATGAGCCGGCTGGGGCGGCTGATCGACGAGTCGGCTCAGGGCCGGCGGTGGGCCTGACCTAGACTCTTCGCTCGGCCCATGGCATCTTCCAACGAATCTGGCGTCGCGGCGAATGAGCGCTTGACGACGCTGACCGGCGGACTTCTCCTGGTACTGCTTGCGCTCATGGGAATTACCGTTCTCAGCGTCCGGCGGCTCCTCCCAGAGCATTTCCTGCTTGGTTTCTTGCTCATACCGCCGGTGGCCCTGAAGCTCGTGTCAACGGGCTACCGGTTCTGGCGCTATTACACAGGCGACTCGCAGTACCGGCGCGCCGGGCCGCCGGAGCTGTTATTGCGACTCATCGCGCCGATCGTGGTCATCTCCACTGTTGCCGTTTTCGCGACGGGAATCGAGCTCTGGCTGTTCGGGCTGCGCTTCGGAAGCATCTGGGTTGAGGCCCACAAGCTGAGCTTCGGGGTGTGGCTGCCGGCGACTGCCATCCACGTACTCGGCCACGTGAGCCGGACCGGCCAGGGTGCCCTCGAGGAGCTCTCGGCATTCCGTTCGCGGACCACAATCACGCGGCGTTCGCTCGTGGTTGGGAGCCTGATCGCCGGTGTTGTGCTCGCGGCCGCCAGCCTGACCTACGCAACCCCGTTCATCTTCTTCAGGGACGGCTGACGGGCAGGTTCGGGATCAGCCGGCTGGTGAACATCTCGCCGAAGTAGGACTATTTCCGCCGCGGGCGGCGGCGGCGTCCCTGCCCGACTGCGGCGATGAAGAAGAGGGCTGCTCCGACGAGCCCGACAGCGCTCACCTCCGGCGCCAGGCCGATGATGATCGGCGTCAGCAACAATGCCCAGGCGAGCTGGTACGCGGCGCCCGCCCAGAGCCACCACGAGCGTCGCCGCGCGGCCCCGACGGCGATTCCGGCCGGGAGGGCCGCGTAGACCACGAAGACCGCGATTAGAAGCACGGTCTGGGTGAGCACGTCCAGCAGGGAGACCTGGCGCTGGGCAGAAGCCTGGCGTGAGGTCAGCTCCACCTGCCAGTACGCGACCGCCACGGCGGCCAGCAGGAACGAATAGAGCGCCGCGGCGGCGGCCTCGATCACCAGGACTGCGATCGCCGCCCAGCGAACCAGGACCACGGGCGAGACTGTAGCGTCCGGCAGCCAGACGTACTCTAGGGTCGTGGTGACGGTCGACGACGTGCGGCGATTTGCCATGACGCTGCCGCGCACAACCGAGGCGCTCGTTGCCCGCCGTGTCAAGTTCCGCGTCGGTCGCATTGTCTACCTGTCGTTTTCCCGCGACGAGACGGTGATGGGTTTCGCGTTTCCGAAGGTGGAGCGCGATTGGCTGGTGGGCGGGACGCCGGAGAAGTTCATGCAACCGTCCACGTCGGATCTTCGGTACCACTGGGTGCTCGTACGGATGGCGGCGATCGACGAACCGGAGATGCGCGAGTTGGTGCTGGATGCATGGCGGATGGTCGTGCCTAAGCGGGTTGCCGCCGCCTACGATGCCGCTATTTCACAGCGAACTTGACTGGCACCATCCGCTGCGAGCTTTTCGGGGGTCGGTTGTATTTACGTTTCTGTCGAGGCGGAAGCTTGACCTTCTCCTGCGCCACCGGTTCGTAAGGAATGAGTGAGATTCGGTCCAGGCGACTGGTTCGGCTGGTGGAAGTTGGTGGATCCGAGGGGATTCGAACCCCTTACCTCTTGAGTGCGATTCAAGCGCTCTCCCAATTGAGCTACGGACCCACGTGCTCGAGTAGCTGAGGGAAAAGCCAGTATAGCCCGGCCCGAATTGGCGTCCGGGCCCGGGAACAACCGCGGGCGCACACGCGGTTCCTATACTCGCCAGATGGCTTTTCTGTTCAAGGGCAAGCGGGTTCCGGAAGGCGTCGATCCTGCGCGCATCCCGCCCGGCCAGACCCTGACCGCCCCCGACCGGTGGCCGGTCCTCAGCTTCGGACCGGTGCCGAAAACCGACATCGCGACGTGGGACTTCAAAGTCTTCGGCGCGGTTGAGAACGAGCTGACGCTGGACTACGGCGAGCTGCGCGCGCTCCCCTCTAAAGACGTCGTGGCGGACATCCACTGCGTGACCGGCTGGAGCCGCCTCGGCGACAAGTGGACGGGAGTGCCGATTCGCGAGATCCTGGATCGCGTCAAGCCGAAGCCCGAGGCCAAGTACGTCAACGCACACTGCGAATACGGCTACACGACTTCGGTTCCGCTTAGCGTGCTGGATGCCGAGGAAAATCTGCTGTGCTACGCGTGGAAGGGCGAAGACCTGACCCCCGAGCATGGCTGGCCGCTGCGTTTGTTCGTGCCCTCGAAATACTTCTGGAAGTCGGCCAAGTGGCTGCGCGGGCTAGAGTTCATGGATCGCAACCGGCTTGGTTTCTGGGAGCAGCGTGGGTATCACGATGAGGCCGACCCCTGGAAGGAAACACGGTACTGGTAGTCAGGGCGCGCTAGCCCGGCCGCCGCTCGTCACCTTCACGACCGACTTCGGTTCCGGCTCGCCGCTGGTGGCGGCGATGAAGGCGATGGTGCTGGCCGGCTGCCCGAATGCCGTGCTGGTGGACGTGAGTCACGAGGTGCCGCGATTCGACGTCTCGGCCGGTGCGTTCATGCTGTTCGCCGGCACGAGGCATTTCGGCGCCGACTCCGTGCACCTGGCGGTGGTCGACCCGGGCGTTGGCAGCTCGCGGCGCCGGCTGGCGATTCGCGCGGGCGGGCGATACTACATCGGCCCCGACAACGGCCTGTTCGCGATCGTGATCGAGGAGGTGGGGATTCAGGATGCGGTCGAGCTCGCCCCCAGGCCTCACGGCGCTCCGACTTTTGAGGGCCGGGACGTGTTCGCGCCGGCCGCCGCGGCGCTGGCCGCCGGCGTTCCGCTCTCGTCGCTGGGGCCGCCGACAGACCCTCCGAAGATGCTCGACGACGCCTCGCCCCGGGTGCTGTGGACTGATGGGTTCGGGAACCTGGTGACGAATTTGAAGCCTCCGGTGCGGCGGATGCGGATACACAACCACGACATCGTCGCGACGGCGACCACCTATGCCGAGGGGCGTCCGAACGAGCCGTTCGTCTATGTCGGGAGCATGGGTTACCTCGAGGTCGCGGTGCGCGATGCGCGGGCGGACAAGCTGCTCGGAGCGCGAGCGGGCATGAAAGTGGAGCTGATTTAGGGCTCGGGTTTTGCGCCTTAACAGGCAGGGTTTTGATTTCGTTCTTGCCCCGGTAGTTTTCGCCCGCTGTGGTTCGAGTGGTCTGCATCTGGGCATTGCTCTTCTCCCTCTGCCTTGCGGGCTGCTCGAGCCCGGCCCATCCTGTGCCGGCGATGGCCGCCGCGGATGCGCCCGCCGTGGAAACGGGGGCTGCACAGCCGGTTCGCCTCTGGCAGGACGCGACGATCTTCCAGCTGGTCGGGGGCCTGATCGGGTCGGCGCACGCGCGCGTGCGCGTCGAGATGTACGAGCTCGGTCGCGCGGACATTCTTCGGGAGCTGGGCGACGCGGTGAGGCGTGGAGTCAGTGTGAGGGTGATCAGCGACCCGACCGTCGTGGCCAGCCGCCGCTCCGCGACGGTCCTGGACACGCTCGGCGTGCCCGAGCGCGTCTATCCGGTGGACGACGGCCGCCACCAGATCGACCACGTCAAGCTGCTGATCGTCGACGGGGAGGCGGTCGTCGGCGGCATGAATTGGGGCGCGCACAGCGACCGCAACCACGACTACGTCCTGGACACGCACGTGGCTGTCGACGTTGACCGGCTCGCCCGGATCTTCGACCAGGACTGGAGCCTTGCGGGCGGGCGACCGTCACCGCTGGCGGCGATCGCGGGCGAGGTGGCCCAGACGGCGCCGGGCGAGGAGATCCGTTCGTTGCTGGAGTCGGCGCTCATTCGTGCCAAGCACAGAGCGCTGGCCGAGGTGTACACCCTGACCGACCCGGAGGTGATCGCGGAGCTGGTCCAGGCTCACCGCCGGGGAGCGATGGTGCGGGTCCTCCTGGATCCGAATCAGGCCTATAACCTCCACGCCTTTGCAGTGCTGAGCTCAGGCGGTGTGGAGGTCCGGTGGTACCCGATCCCTCGCGGCGCTCTGCTCCACGCCAAGATCGGATTGTTCGACGAGGAGCTGGTGCTGGGGTCGGCGAACTGGACCTTGAGCGGGCTGGGGGTCAACCACGAGCTGGATATCGAGACGGGCGATCCGGCGGCGGTGGCGGAGTACGAGGCGCGGTTTGCCGCCGACTGGGCGAGGTCTGGTGGTTACGCCGTCTAGCTCTGGGTCGGAGGACCGGACGAGCCGGCGGCGGGAGGGGGGCCCGACGATCCGAGCGTGGGCGGGCCGGAGGCGGACGTGGGGCCGAAGTTGACCTGCGGCACCGCACGATCGGCGTCGTCCGCCTGGAAGAAGGCGAACTGCTTGAAGCCGAGGGCGCCGGCGATGAGCGAGGTCGGGAGGGTCTGCAGCTTGATGTTGTAGTCGCGCACGTTGCCGTTGTAGAAGCGGCGCGAGAACTCGATCTTGTCCTCCGTGGCGGTCAGCGTCTCCTGGAGGTTCGTGAAGGCGGTGATCGCCTTCAGGTCGGGGTAGTTCTCAGTCACCGCGAACAGGCTGCGCAGGCTCTGGCTGAGCATGTTCTCGGCCTGCCCGATCTTGGCGGTGTCGCCCGTGGCGCCCGCCGAGACGGCGGCGGCCCGCGCGTTGGTGACCGCCTCCAGGGTTCCGCGCTCGTGGGTCACATAGCCCTGGACCGTGTTCACCAGGTTGGGGATGAGATCGTGGCGCCGCTTGAGCTCGACGTCGATCTCGGACCAGGCTTCCTGGGTGCGGTTGCGGGCCGTGACCAGTCCGTTGTAGGTGAGGACCAGCCAGCCGACGACCACGATGACGACGACAATGACGACCAACGTCCCACCCATCAGGCCACCATCCTACGCGTGGCTACGCGTGGGCGCGTCGAGCCCAACGGGTCTTCTTAAGCATCTTCTTGTGCTTGTGCTTGCGCATCTTCTTGCGCCGCTTCTTGATTACCGAGCCCAATCCAACTCCCAGACACAGTGCATTTACAAAATGGGGACACCCGCCCAGCGCGGGGCCCGGGAATCATACCGTAAGCTGCCGGCCGCCCGTTCGAGCCTAAACTCACCCTCGATGTACTTCAGCGACGCACACGAGGAGCTCAGGCTTCACATCCGGAAGTTCCTCGAGAAGGAGGTCCAGCCCCACCTCGAGGAGTGGGAGGAGAAGACCTTCCCGGACTCGATCTTCAAGCGGTTCGGCGAGCTCGGATTCCTCGGCCTGCGCTACCCGCCTGAGTACGGCGGGCAGGGCGGCGACTACTTCTCGGCCGTCGTCCTCTCCGAGGAGATGGCCAGGATTGCTTGCGGGGGGCTCGGGATGGCCGTCGCGGTCCAGTCGGAGATGGCCACGCCGCCGGTTTTCAAGTTCGGGACCGAAGAGCAGAAGCGCCGGTGGGTGGCGCCCGCGATCCGGGGCGAGCAGATCGCCGCCCTTGCCATCACGGAACCGGACGCAGGCTCGGACGTGGCGGGCATAACCACCGTCGCGCGCCGCGAGGGCGACCACTACGTGGTCAACGGCCGCAAGATCTTCATCACCAACGGCGCCCGGTGCCACTGGGTGCTGGTCGTGACCAAGGGCGACCGCGAGCGAGGCCACGGCGGGTTCAACTTGCTGGTGATTGAGAAGGGCACGCCCGGCTTCGAGGTGACGCGCACCCTGAAGAAGCTGGGCATGCACTCATCGGACACGGCCGAGCTGCTGTTCGAAAACTGCCGCGTGCCTGTCGCCAACCTCATCGGCGCGGAGGGCGAGGGCTTCAAGAACCTGATGTGGGAGCTGCAGGGCGAGCGCATGATCGCGGCCGCGGGTGCGATCGCAGGCGCGGCTCGCGTGTTCGAGTACACCATGGAGTACGCCCGCAACCGCCAGGCATTCGGACAGCCGATCTCTCAGTTCCAGGTGATCAAGCACAAGCTTGTGGACATGGGGACGAAGATCGCGGCGATCCAGTCCTTCGTGTACCAGACGGCGAAGCAATTTGACGAAGGCGAGTACCCCGTGCGCGAGATCTCGCAGGCCAAGCTGCTGGCGACTCAGGTTGCGTGTGAGGTGGCCGACGACGCGATCCAGATCCTCGGCGGCCACGGCTACATGAGCGAGTTCCCGGTTGAGCGCGCGTGGCGCGACGCCCGCCTGGCGCGGATCGGCGCCGGGACGGACGAGATCATGAAGGAGATCATCGCCAAGACCTACGGCCTGTGATCCAACCCGTGTTGTTCGCGGGATGCGAACCTGAGGTCGCGGCCGGCGTCGACGGCAGGATCCTGGCGGTGGGGGAGGGTGCGCGTTCCGCGGCTGGACGCAAGGCCCGGGTGGTCCGGCTCCGGGGGCGAGCATGGCCTGGTCTGATCGACTCCCACATCCACCTCGAAGGGCTCGCCGACCGCCAGGATCCTGCCGTCGACGCCCGCCGCAACCGCAGGCTCGCAGCCTACAAACAGAGTGGGTTGGATCAAAGTCCGTAGGTCTTGGCGATGATCTCCTTCATGATCTCGTCCGTCCCGGCGCCGATCCGCGCCAGGCGGGCGTCGCGCCAGGCGCGCTCGACCGGAAACTCGCTCATGTAGCCGTGGCCGCCGAGGATCTGGATCGCGTCATCGGCCACCTCACAGGCAACCTGGGTCGCGAGCAGCTTCGCCTGCGAGATCTCGCGCACCGGGTATTCGCCCTCATCCCACTGCTTCGCGGTCTGGTAGACGAAGGACTGGATCGCGGCGATCTTCGTGCCCATGTCGACGAGCTTGTGCTTGATCACCTGGAACTGCGAGATCGGCTGCCCGAAAGCCTGCCGGTTGCGCGCGTACTCCATGGTGTACTCGAACACGCGAGCCGCGCCCGCGATCGCGCCGGCGGCCGCGATCATCCGCTCGCCCTGCAGCTCCCACATCAGGTTCTTGAAGCCTTCCCCTTCCTCGCCGATGAGGTTGGCGGCCGGCACGCGGCAATCCTCGAACAGCAGCTCGGCCGTGTCCGACGAGTGCATGCCGAGCTTTTTCAACGTCCGGGTGACCTGGAAACCGGGCGTCCCCTTCTCGACGACCAGGAGGTTGAAACCCTTGTGGCCGCGCTCGCGGTCGCCCTTCGTCACCACGAGCACCCAGTGACAGCGCGCCCCGTTCGTGATGAAGATCTTGCGGCCGTTGACGACGAAGTCATCCCCGTCGCGGCGTGCCACGGTCGTGATCGCCGCCACGTCTGACCCGGCGTCCGGTTCGGTGATCGCCAGCGCGGCGATCTGCTCGCCGCGGATCGCCGGCACCAGCCACTTGCGCTTCTGCTCCTCGGTCCCGAACTTGAACACGGGAGGCGTGGCCATCTCCGACTGGACCGCAACCGCCATGCCCAGTCCCCCGCAGGCCGCCCTGGCCATCTCCTCGGACAGAACGACGGCCGAGAAGTAGTCCCCGCCCTGCCCGCCATACTCCGGCGGATAGCGCAGCCCGAGGAAGCCGAGCTCGCCGAATCGACGGAAGATGGAGTCGGGGAAGGTCTTCTCCTCCCATTCGTCGAGGTGCGGCTGGACCTCTTTATCGAGGAACTTGCGGATGTGCAGCCGGAGCTCCTCGTGGGCGTCGCTGAAGGGCGGCATCGGCGTGAGTTTAGGCTCGAACGAGGCCCCAGCAGCTTCCGGTATGATTCCCGAGCCTTCGTTGGGCGGGTAACCCCCCTTTTTGAGATCACGCGTGTATATCCCACGAACTCTGAGGCGTCGCCGCGAGTTCGCAGGGACCCCTTTTTAGTCTGGGAGTTGGATTGGGCTCGGTAATCAAGAAGCGGCGCAAGAAGATGCGCAAGCACAAGCACAAGAAAATGCTCAAGAAGACCCGCTGGGCTCGGCGCGCCCACGCGTAGGATGGATTCCTGATGGGCATCTGGATCGTCGTCGGGGTCGTCATTCTGGTCGTCGTCTGGCTGTTCCTCACCTACAACGGCCTGGTCACGGCCCGAAACAGGACCCAGGAGGCCTGGTCTGAGATCGACGTCGAGCTGAAGCGCCGTCACGACCTCATCCCCAACCTGGTCAACACCGTGCAGGGCTACGTCACCCATGAGCGAGGCACCCTCGAAGCTGTGACGAACGCGCGGGCCAGCGCGGTCGCCGCAGGGGCCACGGGCGACGCGGCCAAGATCGGTCAGGCCGAGAACATGCTGAGCCAGAGCCTC